>NZ_JBALOX010000047.1:0-24429 GCF_036965165.1 Bacillus sp. JJ1521
TCATCGACCTTATGAAGAACTTTTCCCCATACCAGACTCTTAGCCTGAGTCTTCACTTGCAATCTATTTTTCTTTATTAAATAAACAACTTCCCCCCCAAAAGCTACCCTAGCTGCCGTTCAATCGAGTACCAAGCATATAACCTCATTAGTGGAATGTATAAGATAACAACCCCTAGAAGCGCATAAGGGCTTAGAAATAGAATCATAGCCAATACAAATGCAAGGATTGCTTTCACATTTCCTGACGTTCCGTTTATTGGCTCATTCCCTAAGAATATCGTTTCCCAGCTTTTTAACGTTTTTGAATAACAGTGATCATGATAAGTCTTAACAGCGAGAAAATACGTTGTGATCACAAGATTGCTTTTATCCGTAATTTCTGCCGAACATTTTTCGCAGTAAATGTTTTTCACCTTTTTCACTCCCCGATTAACTTGTTACCCTTTTTACGAATTTTTCCATAAAAGGTTTCAAAAAATTAATGGCGAGCTTCTAGTCTCGTTAACCGCTCATTTAGCATGGTCCTCCACTCATCAGCCAATTCTTCGACTGCTAAAATCTTTTGTATTCCCTCAATATCCCTTGGTCTCTTAAAATAGATTTCATTCGCCTCAAGGATTGAAACCTGCTTTGGATTTCGCTCTTCTACTATAATAGTAGAATCCTTTCGTACCATGCCTTCTTTTAAAACACGCCCCAAGAATCCAGTAAATCCAGTTTGAACCATCATTTTTAGAAGATAAGGATTGTTGGTCCTTTTTGTAATCGTGCTGCATGGAATTCGACCTTGAGTGATTTGAATGAAAGCATCCCCAACCCGGTAAACATCACCGATACACACATCTTTTTCCTCCATATTTGTGAGAGTTAAGTTCTCACCAAAAGTCGGAAGTGGAAGCTGCACTAAAAATTCACTTTGCCACATTGCATAATGTTCATACGGATATATGCAAACTGCCCGGTCAGGACCACCATGATGCTTTAAATCGGCAACCCCATCCCCACGGAATCCGTCTTTTGTCAAAAATGCCTCTTCCACGGCCTGTTTGCGAATCCCTGTTATCATTTCCTCATTATTTCCATACGTCATTTGTTTAGGTAGTCCAATTGAAAAATTCTTGATTTCGATTATCATAGCTGTTTCCCCTTCCTACTGTCCTTCCATCAACCGATTTCGTTGCCCCTTATAAAACTCTTTCGTGAATTCAGGATGGTTTAGTGCCCCAAGCTGTTCGGCAATAGCAAGTGCAAAATCAACATAGGCATGACCTTGGGCGGTGATCACATGTCCTGTCCGCACGACCGGTTCATATCGGAAATGTTCCTCTTCAAAACAACCTAAAAAGTTTCGCTGCTCCTGATGAAGAGTGACTGTATATGGTTTGTCTTCGAGTACTTCCGCTCTTGCTAATACATATGTACCACTGCAAATAGCTGCAGTTACTTTATTTTGTTTGTAAAAGATGTTTGTGAGTTCAAACAGTTCTTCCGTGTCCTTAACATTAATCAGGTCTCCCCCAGGAATGATAATCCCCTCATACTCCGTCGGGTCCACCTGTTGATACATCAAATGCGGCATAAATTGAAGGCCAGATTCGCCCGTAATCATTTTTAGCGAATCCGCAACTGTTACGATCTGATGTGTTCCCCTGAGCATCGCAGTTGTCACAGTTATCTCAAACTCGGAAAAAGAATCATAAATCGCGAGTAATATTTTTTTCATAAAAAAGCACCCCTTACTGTATAAATTCAACAAGGTTGAAACAATTCCCTCCTAGGATTCTATTTGAAATACCTTAATCATGTGAAGTGACTGGTTACTTTAAGCGCCTTACCCGCTATTTTCCGCCTCTTACCGGAATTATCCAGACATAAAAGGAAATTCTTCTTACAATAAAAATAGAAATACAGTATGGGAGGTAATGGAAGAAGACGGATCAATTATACTTTATGTGAAACGAGGTGTCTGAAATTTGAAGCTATTTTTAAATATTGATAAAGCGTTTAAGGAAGCAAGGATTACCATCGAAGCCCCGAATGTTGGTGAAAACATTAAGGAGCTAATTGATTTTATTCACGAAAAAGAGCATCAGTTTATCATTGGAAGAAAGGGTGAAATGCAGCATATTCTAAAACCAGCTGAAATTCACTATTTTCATACCGAAAACGAACAGGTTGCCGCCGTAACAGGGACAGATTCTTTTATATTAAAAGAAAAGTTATATGAGCTCGAGGCTATGCTTCCTTCTTCTAAATTTATCCGCCTCTCGAAATCAGTGATTGCCAATTTGCATGAATTAAGCCGTTTTGAAGCCTCATTCAACGGGACACTCTGTGTATATTTCAAATCCGGAAAAAAGGAATATGTCTCCCGCACCTATGTACCGGTGATAAAAGCAGCATTAAAATTAAATAGGAGGAAATGAAAATGAAAAAAATGTTATTTCGTAGTATGCTAGGGATTTTCTTCGGCAGCTTTGTTGCGGTGCTTACCACTAATTTATTATACCTCTTCGGCGGTATCGAAATGATAGTAGGGAGCATATTTTTCAAGAACTCTATCGGTTGTATTCTTTGTGGATGGTTTTTTACAGTCGCCCCTTCGTACTTTGAAATTAGACAATTGAAGCTTTACCAGCAAACAATTCTTCACTTTTTAACGGTACTGATTCTTTACCTAATTTTGGCGTTTACGATTGGATGGATCCCATTTTCAATACAAGGGATTTTATTAACAATCGTCATCACCATAATTGTCTATGCAATCTTTTGGACCGCCTTTTATCTTTACTTCAAAAATCAAGCAAGGAAACTAAACGCCGATTTAAAGAAACTATGATTTCACTGGCTGCTATAGGCAAATCCCCTAAGGCATTAATCTACAGAGAGTTAATGCCTTTTTTCATATGGATCGACCTCAATTACTCCATCCCCACAAGACCTTTAAACATTTCTACCCCCGTTTCAATGATTTCATCGCGGAAATCATATTCATAAGTGTGGATTTGTGGATGCTTTTCACCGTTTCCTATATAAAAATAGGCACCCTTTACAAACTTTAAATAATGTCCATAGTCTTCTGATGCACGGTATGGTGTGGTTAGTTCACGTAATGGAAATCCTTTGGCTGTTGCAACTTTGCGTACTTTATCAACCGATTCCTTATGATTGACGGTTTCCGGAAATTCATCCTGGTAGTAAAAATGAACCTTAATGCCTTGCTCTGTCCCTAGTTGGGTCGCGAGAGCTTCGATACGTTGCTGAAGCTTGTTTAATTCCGCTTCTTTTTCAGCACGGATTGTTAATCGTATTACCCCTCTATGGGCTGCAATTCCATAATTCTCAGAACCGATATCGACCTGAATAATCGTGCACAGAACGAGACCTTCGTACTTTTCTTGAGCGGATAACTCAGGTAAGGCCTCAATAATTCTAGCCATGGCAAATGAAGGATTAATCCCATCTTCCGGTTGACTTGCATGTGCAGGTGAACCGACCATTTCAATGGACATCCCTTTTGAGGAACAATGGGCTGTACCATCAATCACATGTACGGCATTGAATTCAATTCCTGACATATTATGACAACCATAAATTTCATCGATTTGTTCTTCATTTATTACTTCAGCGCACTCAATAGCACCTTGGCCTGTCTCCTCAGCATGTTGGAAGAGGAAAATGATATTTTTATCCGCACCCTTCTGATCTACTTCAAGTGCAAATCCAGCAAGCGTAGCAGAATGTCCGTCGTGGCCACATTTATGAGAAACACCTGGGACATTCGATTTCCACGGAAGGTCAATAGTTTCAGGGATTGGGAGAGCATCAAAATCCGCGCGAAATGCAATAGTGGGTTGATCCTCACCTGCTGTATATTTCGCATAAAAATATTTCCCCTTATCAACAATGTCTAAGTTTGTCGTATGTAATTTTAGAAAAGCGATTAAATGCTGTTTCGTCCACACTTCCTGATAGGACAATTCTGGATGCATATGTAATTCATGACGTAACTGAATCGCCAGTTTAAGATTTTTCTTATCCATCGAGATCACTCCTATTTATTCCATTTTACTAAATTTATCAGGAGTGCATATCATAAAAAAATCGACAAGCGTGGCACTTGTCGAATAATTTGTTATGGCTTTAAAACAACCTTTATGCAATCATCATCGCGGCCATTGAAAATTTTATAGCCGTGGCTTGCTTCATCCAGTGACAGCTTGTGAGTAATAATGTCGGTTGGGTCAAATTCATTGTTAACGATTTTTTTGTACAGTTCTGGCATGAAATGAACAACGGGGGCTTGACCCATTTTTAATGTAATATTACGAACAAAAAATGCTCCAAGTGGAAACATATTATAATTCGATCCGTACACTCCAGTTAGTTGGACCGTGCCGCCTTTTCGAACAGCCTTTGTTGAAATCTGAATCGGGCCAAGTGTTCCACCTTGTAGCTTCAACTTTTGCTCGATAAGTTCTAGCGGTGATTTTTTCCCATCCATTCCTACACAATCAATGACAACATCGGCTCCACCACTCGTAATTTCTTTTAGATGCTCTCCCATGTCATCGTGCTTTGTAAAATCAAACACTTCTACTTTATTTGTCGCTTTTGCATGATCCATGCGATATCCGATATAGTCTACCGCGATGACCCGCTTTGCTCCCTTCATCCAGGCGAATTTTTGCGCCATTAAACCAATCGGACCACAACCAAGGATAATAACGGTGTCACCTTTCTTCACTCCTGCGTTCACTACACTCCAATAGGCAGTTGGAAGTACGTCACTTAAAAAGAGCAAAGCTTCGTCCTCTAATTCGCATGACTCTGGAATTTTAAAAGGTGTAAAGTTTCCAAATGGAACTCTTAGGTATTCCGCTTGGCCCCCTGGGTGGTCACCATATTTTTCCGAGTAACCAAAATAGCCACCTGAATCATAATGCGGATTCGAATTATCGCATTGGCTTTCCAATTCATGCTCACAATAATAACACTTTCCACAAGCTACATTAAAAGGAACAACAACTCGATCCCCTTTTTTAACATGTGTGACTTCGGGACCTGTTTCTTCGACAATACCCATCGGTTCATGACCAATCACATATCCATCTGGTAGTGGAATATTCCCTTGATATAAATGGAGGTCAGAGCCGCAAATCGCAGTGGATGTAATACGTACAATGACATCATCCTTTTTGATGATTTTGGGATCATCCACTTCTTTGACTTCAACCTTATATGGATTTTGATACGTAACAGCCTTCATTTTTACACTCCACTTATGAGTTGGTTTTCAGATTATTTTTTGTAACGTGAAGGAAGTTATACTTAGGTTGGATTGGCATAAAAATCCTTTATTTGTAAAGCTTAATAAAGATAAGAAAAAATAATTGACATACTTGTATATACAAGTTAAACTGAAAACGTAAACACGACATGTATATACAAGATTCGACATGTTAAAGAGTTAGGGGGAAAAATAATGAGTAAGTACACTGATCCTGCGAAGGAATTACTTGAACACATTGGTGGTAAAGAAAATGTCGCAGCAGTTACACATTGCGCAACAAGAATGCGCTTCGTTTTAAACGATCCGAAAAACGCCGATATAGAAAAGATTGAAGAAATTGGTCTAGTTAAAGGGACTTTCACACAGGCCGGTCAATTCCAAGTCATTGTTGGTAATGAAGTTTCTACTTTTTATAATGAGTTCGTGAAGCACGCTGGTGTTGAAGAATCAAGTAAGGAAGAAGCAAAGGTAGCTGCGAAGCAAAATATGAACTGGCTCCAACGCATGATGGGGCATTTAGCGGACATTTTTACACCGATTATTCCAGCACTTGTTGTCGGAGGTCTAATTTTAGGTTTCCGAAATGTGATAGGTGACATTAAATTACTTGACGATGGTACAAAAACCATCGTTGAAGTCTCCCAGTTTTGGGCAGGAGTTCATGCGTTCCTTTGGCTAATTGGTGAAGCGGTCTTCCACTTCCTACCTGTTGCAATTACATGGTCCATCACTCGTAAGATGGGAACCTCACAAATCCTTGGAATTATTTTAGGTATTACGCTTGTATCTCCGCAATTGTTGAACGCATATGGAGTTGCAAATGCGGATCAAATTCCAGTTTGGGATTTTGGATTTGCACAGATTGAAATGATTGGGTACCAAGCACAAGTTATCCCGGCTATTTTAGCAGGTTTTGTACTTGTTTATTTAGAGCGTTTCTTCCGTAAGATTTCGCCAAATGCGATTTCAATGATTATTGTTCCTTTTTTTGCATTAGTTCCTACTGTATTAATTGCACATACCATTCTTGGACCAATCGGTTGGACAATTGGTTCTGGGATTTCTAACGTAGTATATTCAAGCTTAACTTCAGCATTTGGCTGGTTATTTGCAGCAGTCTTTGGATTTGCCTACGCACCACTTGTTATCACTGGTCTACACCATATGACAAACGCGATTGACCTTCAATTGATGAGTGAATTTCAAGGGACAAACCTATGGCCAATGATTGCCTTATCCAATATTGCCCAAGGTTCTGCTGTTCTAGCAATGATTTATATTAACCGTAAAAATGAAGAAGAAAAACAAGTTTCTATCCCGGCATGTATTTCTTGTTATCTCGGTGTAACAGAGCCAGCAATGTTCGGTATTAACTTAAAATACGGCTTCCCGTTCTTAGCTGCGATGCTTGGTTCGATGGTTGCAGCAATCATCTCAGTGGGTAGCGGCGTAATGGCGAACTCAATTGGGGTTGGTGGCCTTCCTGGAATTCTATCCATCAAATCAGGACACTATTTAATGTTTGCGATTTCGATGCTAGTTGCAATAGTCATTCCATTTATTTTAACTATCATCTTCGCAAAAGCAAATGTTGGCAAAATTTCTTTCGGGAAAAAGTAATATAGAAGGGAGAGGAAAAAAATTCCTCTCCCTTTTTTGGCGTTAAAGCGGTAAAATAGAATTTAAAATATTTAAACATTGATTGGGGATTCTCCATGAACAACAAGTATATAACAATCTATAGTGATTTAGTAGATGAAATTAAAAGCGGTAACATTAAGGCGAATAGCCTTCTGCCTTCTGAAAATGAATTAAAGGACACATACAATACTTCGCGCGAAACAATTCGTAAGGCGCTGAACCTTCTTTCACAAAATGGCTATATTCAAAAGATGAAAGGTAAAGGCTCGATTGTAATTGATGTGAACAAGTTTGATTTTCCGGTTTCCGGGCTTGTAAGCTTTAAGGAGCTCGCTGAGAAAATGGGGGATAAGCCGCGGACAAAAGTGCACGAGTTGACAGTTGGAAAACCGGATACGTATATTAAACAGCAGCTACAGCTTTCAGGTAAAGAACTAATTTGGAAGGTAGTTCGTACAAGGGAAATGGGCGGAGAGAAAATCATTTTGGACAAGGATTTTATTTCGCGTAAGTACGTTCCCGAGCTCACAAAGGAGATTTGTGAGGATTCGATTTATGCGTATTTGGAAAATGAGCTGCAGCTTGCAATTAGTTTTGCCAAGAAAGAGATCACAGTTGTGGACCCGACCGATGAGGACCGCGAACTCCTTGATTTGGATGGTTTTCATAATGTCGTGGTCATCAAAAACTACGTGTATCTAGATAATGCCAGTTTGTTTCAATATACCGAGTCACGCCACAGACCCGACAAATTCAGGTTTGTGGATTTTGCAAGGAGGACGCATGTGTAGCGGGGATTGGAATGCACTGGTCTTTGGGTATGCGCAATAACTTGGGTGAAAGCTGCAACTAACTCGGCTATAGCGCAAGTATATTGATTAAAGCGCAATTATACCGTTTAAAGCGCAATTCCCCCCACTAAAACGCAATTATTCAAATTTAAAGCGCAATCCCCTAGTTAACGACCGAAAAATAAAAACAGGATGGCCCAATTAAGGGTTCCATCCTGTTTTTGTATAATTAGCGAACTGTTTTTAATGCTCCGCTCCAAGATACTACTTGGTCTAACATTAAGTTAACGTTGTCTAGGTGTAGTGCTTGTGGTTTGAAATCTGCTCCGTTTTCGAAGTCAGTGAATAATGAAAGTGTTGGATGTGTACGAACGTCCGCGATCATTAATTCACCCATGATTCCACGTAAGTGTTCAGCAGCACGTGCACCACCAGTTGAACCGTAGCTTACGATACCAGCAGCTTTGTTGTTCCAAGCTTCACGAGCTAGGTCTAGAGCATTTTTCAATGCACCAGTGATTGAGTGGTTATATTCTTGAACGATGAATACGAATCCATCAAGGTTAGCTAATTTTTCGTTCCAAGCAGCAATTCCAGGTGCATCTGCTTCACCTAAGAATGGTAATTTGAAGTCCGCGATATCTACGATTTCGTAGTTAGCGTCTCCACGCTTATCAGCGATTTCCTTCACCCATGCTCCAACTTGTGGACTTACGCGTCCTTGGCGAGTACTACCTAAAATAATACCAATGTTTAACTTTTCGTTTGACATTGTTTCTTCCTCCTTTTGTTGATTACCAAAAAGTTTATCTAATAAACCCATGATTACTCTCCTTTTTTATATTAAAGGAATTTTTTGTAAAATACCTTTAATCTCTTTATCTCAGAAGTATTTATCTTAACTTCAAGATAAATATACATGATAATTATCTTCTTGTCAATACATAGACTCATAAATTTTTAAAGGGACTAATTTCCCAAAAATAAAAACGCTTAGATTGAGCTAAGCGTCACTAATCATCCAAATTTTCTTCTTGTCGTTTTGTTCTCAGATAATGAATATATAGGATTGGAATTAGTCCACAAATAAAAATGATACCTCCAAAAATAAAGCCATCAGAGGCTCCAAACCCATCTGTGAAATTTACCGCCACTCCAATAACAATTGAAATAGCTGTTAATACAATAAGAGAGATGATAGTACCTTTTTTGGGCGACTTTTCTTCACTTTCATGGTCTACGCCAATGCTCATTGAGAGATATAACAAAACAATGGTAGTAATCATGAAAACGATCCATAATGGGTTTTGCCTCATCCCCTCGATCCCTTTTGTAATTAAATCATAACCCAATATTCCGATAATTCCCATCGTTTGAAAAATATACGCAGTCCGGACATTCTTTAGGTTTTTCAAAATCAAACGTTCATCTTTAATCTTTTTCATTTGTTGCCACTCCCCTTTTCAACCCAAAATAGTTCATCTAATGATTGATTAACGGCATAGCAAATATCTAGACATAATTTTAAGGTTGGATTGTATTTTCCTTTTTCAATTAAACTAATCGTTTGGCGGGTGACCCCAATCTTTTCTGCTAATTGTTGCTGGGTTAAACCAACTTGAATACGAGCGATCTTCACCTTGTTTTCCAAATGATGTCAACCCTCCTTACTTCTAATTGTAACATATACATTACAATATGCAATATATATATTACATTCAACTTTATAAAAAAAGACCAAATCATTACGATTCGATCTAAAAATGAATTACTGAATTGGATTTCCGGCACGTAATTTTTCAGGCATATGCCTTCTAATCGCAAATAGGAATTCACCAAGAAAATACAGGGCAACCGTTGGCCAGATCCATGCCCAATAGCTTCCGATTGCACTATAAAGGGCGATGAGCCCGGGATGAATAAACAGTATGCATGCTAAGGATAATGCAATCCAACAAACCGAATACGAAAAACAAATATGTCCCTGGAGCTGCCACTTATGTCCGGAATAGTCCCACCATTTTCGGCCAAAAAACCACTCAAGAAGGAATCCGCTGCAATACTCCACTATTGTTGGAATTAGAAAGCAAAGTAACAGCACTATTGACCAATGCATATCTTTTCCTATCAAAAAGATTAGTAAAAGGGGCGCGAATCCATACATAGGCTTAAATGGTCCGAAGAAAAAATTATCCTTAAAAAACACTCGTTTCCTGGCATAGTTATAGCTGTTTTCTAATAGCCAGCCAAAAAAGGAATAGATGGTGAAGAAAAAGACGACAGCCATGGCCCCATCCCAGGATAAAAGCACAGGCATTTCGAACTCAAAACCACTTACTAAACTCTGCAACACTTACAAATCACCTCGGGATTATATTCCCAAATAGGATTTGCTCATTTCTGGTTAAATATACCTTTTTTCAGATTCAATTTTTTCACCTAAAACTTGTTAGTTTAATAGAATTAGTTAATCTTTTCTTCTATGGCTTTCACTACCGAATTAATATCTTCATTGCCATAATAACTAACATAGATGACAACTTTTCCTTTGTAAGCAAAAACTACTTTAACCTCCTCTTTCTCAAGAATGATTAAAGAATCAAAATATGGATGCTTTGTTTCAACATAATCTTCCAAACTATATTCATAATTATATCTTTTTATTAAATCTGAGATCAGATTATCCGCCATAGCCGGGATACTTAGTTGATAATATTTTGTATGTATACTTGGCGAATACTCACTACTCCCATCTTTCCACGTTTCGCCAGGTACCACCCCATTTTCACTTACGTCATATTGAGCAGGTGCAAAAGGGCTCCAGTTTGTTGTATAGCTATTGCCCCAATCTACATCGTCTATCCACTCAGACTCCGCACGCACTAAAGCAGGGTTCTGATCTACATCTGCTAATCTTACAATCGGCAGGTTTAGACTTCCTTCTGGCAATGTTTTCGTATCCATTTTAACAATTTGTATGAATGGAATTATGGCGGTAAATCCAGCAACCATCATAAAAAGAAAAGCGATTACCGAATTTATTCGATGGTGCTTCTTCCATGGAGCATGATGATCAATCGGTTTTCCTTCAATCAATTTTTTTCGTAAAGCACGTATCGAGATGGCTGCTATTAAGGAGTTATACGCCTGATATCCAAGGATGATGGACAAAATTGTTTGTATAATAACTGACCCCTCAACTAAATGATAAGTTGGTGTACCATCCAGAAACCAAATCGAAGATGTCATGCCAATGATTAAAATCATTGCAACAACTACGAAACGTGCATTTGAGGCTAATTTTTTATCCAGTGCATTTAATGTATAGGATTGCTCGGCAGGGTCCGTATGTAGTTCTGGTGCCTCACGCTCCGCTGGTGATGAAAACACATGGAAACCTTGATAGCCCGTTACATAATCCCATCCGCCTTCTGCGTACATCTCAATCTGTTCGGGTATCATTTTTCTTTTCATTGAAACATCGATTCTATATCTCATTTGTTTCGGTTCACCTTTTACAAAATGAGCAAAATGAATCCCCATTTTTTTAAAATGGAATCCCTTCGCTGCCATGTCAGCAAACCAGCTTTCATGCTCACCGATTCGCCAATAATCACTTGGACGAATTTTTCGCACAGTCCTACTCATTTCGATCACCTGCCTCTAAAATATTTCCATCCTGTATCATGGAATTCAATCGACTATATTCCTCTCTTAATGCCTGTTCTCCATCTGATGTAATTTCATAGGTCTTTCTTCTGCCATCATCTTCTGCTAATGAAATAAGACCGTCCTTTTGCATCCGTGCCAGCACCCCATAAAGAGTCCCTGGACCCATTTTAACTCTGCCATTTGATACTTCAGTAATTGCCTGCATGAGCTGATAACCGTGGTTAGGATGCATTAACGCTAGTAATACATAATACATCGCTTCCGTCATCGGTCCCCCATTATATGCCATTCCTTACATCCCTTCTTTCGTTCTCGAAGCTATTATGTCTCTCGATATTACGTGTCACGATATATCGCATAACATAATAATACTTTATAAAATATCGAAAGTAAATAACAAAATACAGTCAATTGAGATGATCGTTTCCGAACAATAATATTGGGTTTGTCTGATATATTCAGATTAATGTCCGATATATTAAAAGAATCGTCCGATAAATTTTTAGCCCTGTCCGATATCCCCAAAACTCTGCCTTTTAGCAAAACAAAAAGACTAGGATTTATATTCCCCTAGTCTTTTGCTGCTACATTTTATTTATTGTCTACTTTATATTCCGCCATACCTTCTCTTTCGTTGCCGGTATTCTTCCAACGCTTGTAGAAATTCCTTTTCAGAGAAATCTGGCCAGAGTACATCGGTAAACCAGAACTCCGTATAGGCCAGCTGCCAGAGCAGAAAATTACTTAGGCGTTTTTCCCCACCGGTACGAATGAGTAGGTCAGGGTCTGGTAGACCGGCTGTATATAGATACTTTGAAACCTGCTGTTCGTCCAATTCATCAAGCGACAATTTCGAATTGTTCATATCCGTGAACATTTCTTTCATAGCATTCAATATTTCACTTCTGCCCCCATAGTTCAGTGCAAAATTTAATTGAAGGCCGTCATTGTCCCGGGTGCGATCGATTGCAAATTGGATGGCTTCACGTGTATGGGCAGGAAGACTTCCCATATCGCCAATTGCCTCAATCCTCACATTGTTGGATATAAGCTCTGGGAGATAAAGATGAAGAAACTCTTTAGGAAGTCTCAATATAGTCTCTACCTCAGCCTTTGGACGTTTCCAGTTTTCTGTGGAAAACGTATAAAGGGTCAAAACCTTCACATTAATCTTGACCGCAGCCTTCACAATTTTTACAACAGTTGATACCCCTGCTTTATGACCTGCAACTCTGGGGAGGCCCCGCTTCTTAGCCCAGCGACCGTTTCCATCCATTACGATTGCTATGTGCTCCGGTGTATCATGTTCCGAATACTGGAAGGATTGGTTCAATTGTTTATGATTAAAAAAAGGAATTTTCATTGACATTGTATTTCTCCTTGTAATGTTGTATTCCCGTCCTTACGGGACGATGTACCTGTCACCGTTTCCCATTAAATTTAACATATTATTTATCGAATTTCAATAAATTATTATTTATTTTCATTCCCTTTATATTGTTTTCCACAATAAAAAAACGTGGATTCATTTAGATTAAATGCACGCCTTTAAACTTTTATTTATTTTCATGCACATCTTTAGGTAAACAGTCTTCTTCTGGCCTTATGTGAACCTGCTTCCACGGATTATTTCCTACTTTGTTAAATTGTGCTATTTCTACGTCAGTTCCATTCGTTAATGTAAAAAAAGTGATACAGTAATCCGATCCATCATGACTTTGAAAGCAAATGTTTTTAACATATCCGTTTTTCAACGTTGGGTACATATGTTGAATCATTTTGCACCATTCTCCAAATTTGATCCCTACTACTGATTCCCCATCATGATCCCATCCATGATAAGGGGCACATAGAAAATCCTCTCCAACCTTAGTCAAATCGGAAATTCGAAAGCCTTCTTTTTCGTGTTCAAGCTGAATAAATCCATATGAATAGCCAAAATGCTCGACCAACGCGTTCTTTGGTATTTCAATTGTTTCAATTTCATAGAAGAATCTAATTCCCCGTTTCTCATCTGGCACCCTACGTAGCTTTAGCAAACTTGTATGTCCGATTCCTTCAAATAAATCCAGATATTTTTCATAGCTTAGTTTATTTTGATATGCTTTTGACAAAAAATTATAGGCAATTGGAAAAGGAAGTTGCCCCTGACCGATAGAACCACAACTCCTTCCCCCGGGATTAGCAGCATCACGCAAAATACTAAAATAATTGATAAGGGTATCCTCTGGTGTCCTCGTCAATTCTGGAGGTAGCTGGATTTGGTCATGCGTTTTATCATAAAAAGGAGTCCAGAATTTCCAATTGTTAAATTTTAAATTTAAAGCTTTCAAGCAAGATGGACGAAAATACTTTTGATGATATGATGTTATGTCCTTTTGATTCTGATTTCGCATTGTTAATCACCCTGGATTCAGTTTATGGGCAACTATAGGAAAGGTGTAAGACTTCTTCATTTTATCGACATGGGTGAAACAAAAAAAGCGCCTATATCATAGGACACTTTAAAGGATTTTTTACGCATATCGCCAAATATAGATTCCAACAGCAATCAATGAGAGCAGGATAACCACGGTATAGATCACTGTTAGGTTAATGCTGTTTCGCTTCGTTTTTTCGCGATAGTTTGCATCGCCTTTTCCTGCGATCGCCATTGTTCCAATTAATGCTGCGATTCCAAGGATAATTACAAATACAATTGCAAAGGTCATATTTCAAATTCACCTCAATTATAAAGATGACTCATTTTTTACTAAAGAATTTTTCGGTAAGCTATCACTTTTTTCTTGAACAATGATTAAGGCAGCAATCACCATAATAATCCCGACATATTGCCACATTTGCAACGTTTCCTGGAAGATAAAAAAGCCAATGATAGCGGCAACTACCGGTTCAATTGTTGCAATAATGGAGGCCCTGCTAGATTCAATATACTGTAATCCTTTTGTATATAGGATAAATGCGAGCATTGTTGATAGAAGGCTGAGACCTACTATGTATAACCATGATTTGAGTTCTATAAACAAATTCGGCGCAGACCAGATTCCACTAAACGGTGTCACTGCGACTGCAGCAAAAATAAACGTATACACCGTGACAGTAAGTGAATCATATTTTTCAAGTGCAAACTTACCAAAGATACTATAAAGAGCGTAAAAAAAACCGGAACCGATCCCTACAACTAGCCCGAAGAGTGAGATCGTGTCTGAAAAGTTCGGAAGGACCCCTACGACAAAGGCACAGCCCATAATTGTAACAACAAGTGCTAGTATTTTTCGTATCGTCAGTTTCTCTTTAAATAGAATTCTAGCAAAAATCGTGACGAAAGCTGGTGCCGTATAAAGCAGAATGGCAGCAACCGAAATTGAGGTTTCCTCAATTGCGACGAACATGCACCAGTTAAACAAGACAATACTTATGATTCCTGTACCAATAAAGTATTTGCTGTCTGGTATTTTGATTTTGAACGCTTTTGGATTTTTTATTAGGGTATAGGTGATCAGAAAAATGGAGGCTGCGACCGCTCTCACCGCTACAACCTGTAATGGCGTAAAACCTATTGCATACAGATTGCTTACAAATAAGCCGATAATCCCCCATAATGACGCACCTGCTGCAATGGAAAGCCCCGCCATTTTTTTGTTCACAAGCAGCTCCTCCGATTCATGTATTGCCAATATGTTACCAAAGTTTAAAAGACTTGGAAAGGGAATATACTCCTTTTTGAACACGCACAAAATTAATAAAAGCTAAACAAACGACTTTGCTCAGCTTTTGTCCCTTATCTTATAGGTATGTGAACCTCTCCACCTAAATCATAGATCTTGTTGGAGCATCCCTTATCTTGGATACAGCACTCCTGACTCTTCAGGCAAAAGTTACTGAGTTTTCAAAAAGAACACAACAGACCTTGCCTTTGTTAATTGACCTTCGTCTGGCCAAGTAGTTTCGTAAAGAGCTACACTGCAAGTAGATGAAGTGCAAAATAGGAGGTAAAAATACCGATCAATACGGACAGAACAACAAGCCATAAATGATACTCCGTTGTATAGCTATCTTGAGAAGAAAACAACATGTGGAAAACACCTTTTCTACGGATTTACTTCAGTGCTGTCACTACCCTATTATTTGGATGGATTAACAGGGGAAATACATTCATTTCTACTAAAAAAACCACGAGTCTGTCTCGTGGTTTCCTGACTTATTCTTTTACCTTCGCCGCACTGCCCCTAACGATGAGCTTTGTGTGAATGGTTAGTTTTTTACAGATTTCACGCTTGGTTGCAATACGCTCGAGCAGTAAGTCAACCGCGGATTCTCCCATAATTTCCGTGTACAACTTAACTGTCGTGAGCGGTGGCACCATGTATTGCGCTGAGGATACATCATTAAAGCCAACGATGCTAAGGTCCTCTGGAATCTTGACGCCTAGTTCATAGGCCGCCTTGTAGCAGCCGACTGCAATCGAATCGTTGGCTACAAATATGGCGGTCGGCTTTTCTTTTTGACTTAGCATTTCCTTAAGGATTTGGTAACCATCCTTTGGATTATAACCGCCAATTTTGACGAATTCCTCGTTATAAATTCCTTTTTCCATTAAATACGATTCAAAGACATCCTGTCGTAAGTCCTTGAAGCGATTGCCATACATATCAGTTTCGACACCGCCGATAAAGCCAATGTTTTGATGACCTAAGTCGACCAAATAATTAAGCGCTTTTTTCGTTGCCGAGTTAAAGTCAATAACCACAGCATCAAAATGGTCCTCATCTGGGTTTGCATCCACAAACACCGATGGCTTGTCGAAGCTCTTGATCAATTCAATTTCTGCCTTTTTAAAGGTTCCAAGGCAGATGATTCCGTCCATTTTTGAAAAACTTCTCTTGCTGTCGTCTTTCGTTATTTTAACGATTTCCATCCCCATGCTTTCAAGCTTCTTTTCTAACGCGACCCGAATCGAAAGATAATAGGTGTCCACCAATTCCTCTTCTAGTGAATAAGAATAATAGAGTCCCACTACCCCTTTCTTTTTCTCTTTTTTCTTTTTCGAGGTGATGACATAGTTAAGTTCCTCGGCCGCTTCAAATATCCGCTTTCTTGTCTCTGGTGCCACATTTAATGTTTCATCATAGTTCAACACTCGAGAGACGGTTGCATTGGAAACCTGTGCTAAATCAGCTATATCTTTAATCGTCGCCATTTTTCATACCCACTTTATACTTCTATTGTCATTCATTCTACAATGCTTCTTTGTATCTTTTCTTCTTAATAAATTTCAGTTTTGTTTCTGAAATGAGTATTGCCACAAGGATTAGGATTGCTCCGATGATCATTTTAAATGTTAAAACCTCGCTTAAAATGATAACAGAGAAGACCATACCCCAGAATGCCTCTGTTGATAAAATGATGGCTGCATTTGTTTCAGTTGTGAATTTCTGTGCGACTGTCTGCATTAAAAACGCGATGGTTGTTGAAAATACGCCTAAGTACAGAACCGCAGATACCCCTTCAAAGCTCGCTGCAAAATTGGTTTCGCCTTTAAAGAGAACGACGATAAACCCTAAAACGGTGGCTGCTGCCATTTGGATGACCGTTAGCAACACCGGGTCTTCATCCTTAACAAATTGTGCTGTGTAGAAAATATGGAATGCAAATCCAACTGCACATAATAAAGTAAGGAAATCTCCGAAATTGACGCCTCCCGACAGCTTCAGTGATAACACACCCACACCGATAATTGCCATTAAAGCTCCCATTAATTCAAACTTATCCATTTTTCGTTTATAGATAAAAAATGCAATAAGTGGAACAATGACCACATTCACCGCCGTTAAAAAAGCATTTTTCGATGGTGTGGTATAGACTAACCCGACGGTTTGCAGGGCAAATGCCAGATATAGAAAGATTCCGAGCACCGCACCTTTAATGATCGTACTTTTTTTGATATGTTTTAGTTTCTTAAAGAAGACAAGACTTAACAAAATAACACCAATGAGGAAACGGATCGCAAGGATCTGATACGGTGTGTAATGATCAAGCGCCACCGCACTAGCGACAAACCCGCTTCCCCAAATAATAGCTACAATTGTAAGACCTAGTTCCCCTATATATTTCCTCATGTAATCCTCCACCTATTGTGGGACCCAAAGTCAGGTCCCTCATCCCGTTTTTTAGATTCGTGGGACAGTGTAGTACCTGTCCCCTTATCTCATGAATTGGAGAAAAACACTGGATGTCCACGTAAACGAGGTATCGACAAGCCCTGTTCCATTATGCGGGTCGAAGTTTTCTGCCATCCCGCCAACAAGTGTAAGATCTACGTATTTCTCTCGAATTCTTTCTCCAATTTCACTGTATCCAAAACTTTTTAATGAATCAACAAAAAGATAAGTAACCGGGGCCCAAATTGGTCCTAGCCAGTAGCCATTTTCCTTATAAAATGGACTTGATGGCATTTCAGTTGCAAATCCGTATTTCGTTTCGAAGTTTTCGACAAGGTCATTTACAAGTTGGTCCATCTCTTTTTTATCGAGGCGATACCCGATTAATACAGGTAAACGTAAAATCAAACTTGAGCGAATATCAATTTTTTCAGCGTCTTTGCCAACTCGACCAAAGAAGCCATCCTTGTCATGAAGTCGCTCCATTAAAAGGGCAAACAGTGCATCCGCTTTTTCTGTGAATTGTTTCGCTTCCGCTTCCTCTCCAAGAATGCCCGCAAATTTCGTTAAAATATCATACGTTCTGATTAAAAAGCTTGCGAGATCCGGTGCTTCTACTGGCATACCGCGATGAAATAATGATGAATTATCCCAGCCTGAATCGTTTCCGTGCTTGTAATGTGGAAGTCTGCCGTCATAGGTTCGATATGAATCAAAATACTGCAAGACTTTTTTAGTAGACTCATAAACCTCTCTAAGACGGCTTTCATCCTTAAAATAATCGTTTTTATCCATCAGTTTTTCATAAACATATGCGAAAATTGGGGGTTTAATACAGTTATAGGATACAAATTTGTCATTCACAAAATCAGGATATGCCCCTGATTCATCCTGTGTATCTATAAAGATTTTAAGCTGTGAATAAGCAAGCTCTGGATATTCGGCACCAAGATTCAAGGCGTTAAAGCAGTTGTCCCAAGACCAAATGTTATACATCCAAAGCTTTGACATATACATCGCGTAATTTTTTAACAGACCATGTGGATGAACGACACTTGACCAGGTGATGTATGCCGCACGGTCGATAGAAGCCTGATAAATTTCATTTTTCTCGGTGAGATTTTCTACCCACTCTTGATAGAGTTTTTCGACCTTTTCTTTTCCTGCTTTAAAACTTGCATATTCCTTTGGCTTGAAAACAGTACGGTAGCTTTCGATGACAAAGTGGCCATTACTCATGCGAATGTCGATAAAATCATTGCCAATCACATTCCACGGCGCTTTAACCGACATGTCTCCGGAAAGCTTGCTAATCATCAGCTTTAATTCCTTAGGATAGATGTGATATTCATACATTCCGTCTTCATATTCATGCAAGGTATCGTATTTCACTTTGCTCGCCTGCAACCTGACTTCTACCTCATTTACCCTAATATGCAGCTCATCCTCTTCTGGGATGATGATCTCGGCATATTTTTCTAAATCCTCAACTAAATAAAAGCGCAAGGATGTTTCCGTTGCGAGAATCTCAAACTTTTTTTCAACGCCGTCCTGTAATAGGTCAAATTTGAAAAGCTTTGATGGTGCGTCATCCCCACCATGAACATCTCGTATATAAATTTCTTTAGAATCCTTTTCCTGTGATACACAAAAATAGGAACCAAATCTAGAAAAAGGGATTTCTTGAATATCTAATTTCATAGACTATTTCTCCTTTATAACGTGTGTTCAAAAAGTCGACGAATCAGAGGCGAGAAGACCAAGGAATTCGTGTCTCAAGGACCGAAGCGTATGATTTTTATACGTGAGGACCGGAGAGACAGAGTGACGCCATGATTCGAAGTTTATCATTTGGTGACTTTTTGAACATCCTATTATGGGCGTACTACATAATAAGCAGGGTTTCCCCTGCTTATCACTTAACGACCTGTAAAAAATTTGCTCTCTTCTACTAGGTTAACCGTTTCAATCTTTCTTATTTCAAATTGAAGGCGGAAGTCCTCAATTACTGTTCGATATGGAGGTAGTTGTTCCTCCCCACAGCTGTTGCTTCCGACACCACTTTGCTTGTAATCAATTGTCAACACATTGAATGGTGACTTTTCGATTTTACCGCGGTGCTTTGCCTCTTCTACAGCACTTGTCTCATAATCGTGAATCGTGAAGTCATGCTCTTCTTTAAAATTAATGAGATATGCGTTCTCACCTTTTGCTACAGCTAGGAAAGAGCTATCGGTTCGTGAACCATTTTCCTGTGGGTAAACATAATCCGTATGCATTTCTTGAACTGTCTTGCTGTATAGTCCAATTGGTTGGCTGCGTTTCGTATCCTGGTAGGATTCAGAATCTCCGCGACCATACCAAGTGACATTGTTGTAATCCTCATTTAAATGCATCGTTACCCCGATTCGCGGCAGCATTTCAGGAATTTCGATGCCACGTAGGACTTTTTCACCTTTTAAGTCCACATTTAGTGCACCATTATTCGTGATGCGGTAGTTGTATGTTAAGTTGAAGCCCCATGCTTGGTTAACAGTTGATAAATACTTTGTAATGACAACATCAACATGGTCTTCAGACACTTCGTATGATACCTCGCCTAGTTGTTCTTTTGTATTTTTAAGGAAGTATTTGTTAATCCAGTCATCCTTTTTATACATATCATTGTCGATGATCGCTCTCCAAAGTGTTACTTCAGGGCCTTTGTTAATGATTTCTTCCCCTTCAGATTCGAAGGATTCAAGTGTTCCATACACGTTAGAGAAAACAGCCTTGAACGTATCGTTTTCAATTGTAAGCTGAGATGCTTCGTCCTCGATTACAAATTCAGATCCTGTTGAAGCGACAGCTTTCACTACTTTTTCAAGTTTAGTTGATTCTAGTAAAAAGCTTTCCTTTGTAATCTCATGCCCTTTTTCTGCGTAAAGTGTATCTTCTGCTTCACGGTAGCTTAGGTAAATGCGGACATCGTCGTGCTGAGCTGCCTTCTTAAGGTCGACAGGTAAAACAATTTCTGCTCCTTCATGTGCTTGGATGCTCGGTAACTTCATTTCTTTTTCTTCGATAAGCACACCGAAGGATTTTACTTCAATATGGAGGACGATTCCGCTTAGGTTTTTAAAATCGTATAAATTTTTCACATGGATTTTTCCTTCAGTTTGGTTTACTTCTTCCGTTACAATCGGCTCAATTACTTTTTTGTATTCAATAAGTCCCGGTGATGGAGTTCGATCTGGGAATACAAGTCCGTCAATACAGAAGTTTCCGTTTGTCGGGAAGTCGCCGTAATCCCCGCCATATAGATAGTAAGTTTCGCCATTTTCGTTCGTCACTTCGATTCCATGGTCACACCATTCCCAAATAAAGCCACCCTGTAATCTAGGGTACTTTCTCATCACTTGTTGGTACTCAGTTAAGCCACCAGGTCCGTTACCCATTGCATGACCGTACTCACATAAAATATGAGGTTTCTTGCCCTCAGCATTTTTGCCGATTTCTTCAAGTGGCTTTAAGCGAGTGTACATCGTTGTGTAAACATCACTATACGCTGCTACCCTGTCACCTTCGTAATGTACTAATCTAGTTGAATCAATTGCCTTGATGGCGTTATACATCGCAGTGAAGTTTCTGCCAGCACCTGACTCATTTCCTAGTGACCACATGATGATACTTGGGTGGTTGCGGTCCCTTTTAACCATTCGAACAGCACGATCCACATATTGTTTTTCCCATAGCTCATTGTCAGAAATCCAATTATAATTGCCTGTGTTTTCAAAGCCGTGGCACTCAAGGTCTGCTTCATTAATGACGTATAGGCCGTACTCATCACATAAATCATAGAACACATCATTATTTGGATAGTGAGCTGAACGTACCGCATTGATATTATGCTGCTTCATCAGCTTAATATCTTGAAGCATATCCTCGTAGCTTACGGTTCTTCCTGTCTTCGGATGTGCATCGTGACGGTTAACCCCATTAAAGAAAATGCGTTTTCCGTTGACACGGATTTCGTTGTCGATCACCTCGATTGCACGGAAACCAACTCGAAGTGGCACGATTTCTTGGTCACCATTTGGCAAGCAATATTCAAATACTAATTGATAAAGATTTGGTTCCTCCGCATTCCATAAAAGCGGCTTTTCTACTAATCTATTAGAATCAAATTCACCGTCAACTACTTCAATTTCAAATTTAACTACTTTTTCACCTCGATGGTAAAGCGTAGCGATTAATCCTTTTACATGGTCAGATAAAAATGCACCACCAATATTTAAGGTGAAATTTTCATAGTTTTCATCAGGGAGTGTTTCAACATACACATCCTGGAGAGTGTCTTTATTGATTTTAAAGAGCTCGACACTTCTGAAAATCCCTGATAGCCACCACATATCCTGGTCTTCCAAGTAAGTGCCATCAGAGAACTGATACACTCTTACTGTTAGTCGGTTGCTGCCTTCTTTTACATACTCGGTGATGTCAAATTCAGATGGTACTCTGGAAACCTTGCTGTAGCCGACATGCTCTCCGTTCACATATAAATCAAATGCAGAATCGACCCCATTGAATTTTAAAATCAGGGCTTCGTTGTCTGCTAGATTTGAAACCTCTAGCTCTCTAAAATAGATCCCAGTTGGATTTTCCTGCGGGACAAATGGAGGGTTGATAGCAAATGGGTACAATACATCTGTGTAATGCATGTTGCCATACCCCTTGATTTGCCAACTCGATGGAACCTCCATATCGTCTAATGCTTCGATTGTGAAGTCCTCCGCTTCAAACCCCTTTGGTGATAGCTCTGGTGCATCTACAAATAAGAACTTCCATACACCATCAAGCAATGTATATCCAATACTTTTTTCTCTATTAAATGTTGTTGCTTTCTCTTTTGTATCGTATCTGTAAAAATCGGTATGGGCAGGGAGTCTATTGATCCCCGTCTGGTGGATATTCTCCCATCTTTTCATTTCACGTCGCATTTTATCTTCCTCCGTCACTCTATGTTGAACTTACTTAATTGAACCGCTAGTTCCTTCAACAATATATTTTTGTGCAAATAGGAACACGATTACTGGTGGAATAATCATGACTAATGTAATAGACATAATTGGCAGAATTTGAAGGTCATGAACTCCTTTAAACGCTGCAAGTCCTAGTGCCAATGTATATTTTGATTGATCCTGCAGGTAAATTAATGGACCTAAGTAATCGTTCCAAACTGTTAAAATATTTAATACTGCGATTAAGATAAGTGGTGCTCTCATTATCGGTAGGAATATTTTAAAGAAAATCTGGAATTCGTTTGCTCCATCAATTCTTGCTGCATTTTCAATATCTTTCGGTATATTCATTAGGAATTGTCTTAATAAAAAGATAAAGTATGCTGATCCAAAAAACGCTGGGACAATTAATGGTTTTAATGTGTTGATCCATCCGAACATATTGAATTCCATATATAACGGAATCATTGTTACGTCCCAAGGAATCATCATCGTTGCAAGCAATAGGACGAAGAGTACATTTTTATACTTAAAATCATATCTTGCAAAACCGTATGCAACTAAGGAACAAGAAATCAATTGACCTAAAGTTGTCATGACGGTTACTATCACTGAGTTTTTAAAATATGTGCCAAACGGCTGGCTCCTCCAAGCATCAACAAAGTTTCCCCACTGTGGTACATCCGGGAAAATCTTTGGCGGGAAGCTAAACACCTCAGCCTCTGTTTTTAACGCAGAAAAGATTACCCACACAAAAGGTAGTAGAAAGTAAAGTGAGAATAATCCAAGAAGGCTATACATGATGATTTTAGATTTCTTTGACATTCTCATTTTTTCTTCTTCCCTTCTTTTTTCACTTCGTTTTCGTAAAATACCCATGTGGATGATGATTTAAAGATTAACGCCGTTAAGAGTAAAATCACGATAAACATAAACCATGCGTTTGCACTCGCATATCCTAATTGGTGGTGTTTAAACGCGTTGTTATACACGTATAGTCCGTAGAAATAGGTTGATTTTAACGGTCCGCCACCGGTTAAAAGTAAGACGAGTGTTAATTGTTGCAGTGCGGCGATTACCGATGTAATCACATTGAATAAAATAGTTGGTGTGATACTTGGGATTGTAATGCTAAAAAACTGACGGAAAGGACCCGCGCCATCGATGGCTGCTGCTTCATATAATTCTGCCGGAATTCCTTTTATGTCGGTATAAAAAATGAGCATCATCGTTCCGACACCCCAGGCACTCGCAATTACGATTGTCAGGATTGCCCACTTCGGATCCACAAGCCATCTTGGTCCGTCAATGCCAATTAATGATAGGATGTAGTTTAAAATCCCATATTCAGAGTTGAAAATCCAGCCCCAAATAATCGAAATCGCAACTCCGGAAACAACCGCAGGTAAATAGAAAATGGTACGGAAAATTTTCATTCCTTTTAATGGTTGAGTAATGAGGAGTGCTAGGATTAGGGCGATAGCCAAGTTTAACGGTACAAAAATCGCGGCAAATTTGAATGTAATGATTAACGATTTATAAAATTGTGGGTCGCCAGTGAACATCGTTTTATAGTTTTCGATTCCCACAAACGTTGGCGCACTTGTAATCGGCCAATTAAAAAAGCTCATGACTAACGAGAAAGCAAGTGGCCCTAGGGTAAACACCAAAAATCCGATGATCCACGGCAAGATAAATAAATAGGGTACTTTCCTACTTACTAGCTGGTAGCTATTCGCATTCTTCGTTTTATTTAACATAAGATGACCCCTTAATCAGATTAGAAAATAGGGTAAAGCACGAATCGTGCTTTACCACAATAGAAAAGCGCAAGGCGCCCGCTAATCGGCAACAAGCATAAGACGAGCG
>NZ_JBALOX010000047.1:24444-30577 GCF_036965165.1 Bacillus sp. JJ1521
GGCGCCTGGAGCTAGACCTCTATTTGAAAGTGTTATTGAGCAGCATCCTTTAATGCTTCTTTTGGATCCACTTGAGTGCTTGGGTTGAAGATCGATTCAAATACATAGTTTAGATTGTCAGATACTTGGCTCCAGTCCTCAACGATGAAGGATGCAGGCGTGAATCCGTCACTCTTTTCAAGCATTGAATAGAACACACTCTTAATTTCGTCTTGCTCTAGCTTTTCGCTTTCAACTACAGATTTTAGAACAGGTAGCTCAAAACCGATTCTTTCTTTGTTTGCTTCTTCGTTTGTCCAGAATTTAATGAATTCAAATGCTTCATCTTTGTGCTTTGAGTTTTTAGAGATTGAAACACCTGAAGAACTTAAAATACTTACGCTTTTTCCATCTTTGAATGTTGGTAGTTCAACAACACCGTAATCAATTCCAGCTTCTTTTAATGGAGTTAGTCCCCATGCACCGTATACGAACATTGCAACTTTACCTGATTTCATTTCTGTTGCACCAGAACCTTCAGTAGTGATAGCATAGCCATCTTTCGCCATGTTCTGGAACATGTCAAACACTTCTACTGATTCTTTTGAATCAAGATTTCCTTTTAGGTTACCTTCTTCGTCAACATAAGATGCGTTGTTGCCCCATAAGAACATTTCGAAATCATATGGGTCAGGCTTTCCAGAAAAAGCAAATCCGGATACTTTCGATTCTTTGTTTGTTAGTTTCTTAGCAGTTTCTTGAAGGTCTTCCCAAGTCCAGCCTGCTTGTGGATAGTCAACACCTGCTTCGTCAAATAAAGCTTTGTTGTAATAAACAACATGTGTTGTGTAGCCAACTGGTAATCCAAGAACTTGTCCATCTGCAGAGTTATAGTTCCAAAGAGTTTCATAGAAATTGTCTTTGTACTCCGCACCTTCTTTTTCAAGGTAAGAATCAAGTGGCTCTAATGCATCTTTGTATGTTGGGTAGTTCCACATGTACATAATGTCTGGTGCATCCTTCGCACCCATACCTGCTGTAATTTTTGTATCATACTCACTTCCGTAAGCTTCTAAAACAACTTCAATATTTTCGTGAGATTCATTGAACTTATCAATCATGTCTTGCTGCAGGTCAACATCGTCCCCTACATCCCATGTAGCAAAGCGAAGTTTTACTTTACCATCCTTGGTAGTGTCGTTACCGCTTTCACTAGATGTCGAGCTACAACCTGCTAAAAGCAACATTGCTGCAATAAATAATAAAAATATAGATTTGAATTTTACTAGCTTCATAATTGCTCCTCCTTTTTATAAGACACCCTCATTATATTCGGAATTTTACTAAATGTAAACGGTTTTATTTTATATTTTACTAAATATTTAGCAAGAATAATTTGGGGTTACTTTTATTATGGTAGGGTTTTACAGTTTTTGAAGCGTTTAGTAAATAAAGGGATTCGGGATTTATAGTGGGGGTAAAGAATGGTTTGCGTGTGGTGAATTTTAGTAAAAACGGCATTACATTGGGTGGGTCACTCTAGACAGGTTCCTTGTCCCAAGAGATATGTGCGCGGGTGGGTGCTTATGAAAGACGTTTTGACTCAGGTTTTAGCTCGGAGTGGTCTTCATCGGGTTCATGAAGACCTTTTTGTACGGGATTTTCACTTGGAATGGTTTTCATCGGGCACATGAAGACCTTTTGTTACGAGATTTCCGCTCGGAATGGTTTTCATGCTTACACACACCTAAATTCATCAAACACCAAAATGCCGATTCCCCTTTTTTCATCTGGAAAATCGACTCTCTTTTTCACGCAAGAAAGAGTCCACCATCCTAATTGCGACAATGGATCTCTGCCTCCTATATCCTATCTGTAAGAAAGGTATCCAGTTTTTTTATAACGTCACTGCTAACATGTGATTCAATTTTTTTGACTTCCTCTTCGATTTTCTCATCTTCCACTTCGATGAATTGAAAGAAACGGGAGAGGACCTCGTGATTTAGTGCTAATTGCGAAGCCAAATGATTTCCTTTTTCTGTGAGAGTGAGAATCCCATATCGCTGAAATTCGACGAGTCCGTCCTCCTTTAGCTTCTTTGCCATTTTCGAAGCGGAGGGAACAGTAACATTCAATGACTTAGCTAATTGAGATACGCGTGCAAAACCTTCTTCATTTAAATTTGCATATATTTCTAAAAGATATTTTTCCCGATTAGCGGACGTCACAATTCAACACCACCTTTTCAATCATCTGATTCATTTGTAGAGCTACCGATAATTTGTTGAAACTCCTCCTGATCAATGATCCCAAAAGCTTTTAGAACAATGGAGTACTTAAGAATTTTAGAATTAATCCTTGCACTTCTTTTCACGTTCCCACCGCCTTTTCTATTACTATTGCCCAAGATGAGATGTTTCTCTTGCTGGGCGTATCCAATTTGAAAGCATTCCATGTCGAGGTGAGATGATAAAGCTAATTAAAAAGATGATTCCTGTGGCAAAAGCCATTGAACCAGAGATCGATGAATCAATCCAGAGTGCAAAATAATACCCGACCACTGCAGATATCACCCCAAAGGCTGCACTTAGAAAAAGCATTACAAGCAGTTTGTCGGTCCAGAGATAGGCAGCCGCAGCAGGAGCAATCAGCATTGCAACGACCATAATGGCACCAACTGCATCGAATGAAGCTACTGTCGTAACCGAAACTAGTGTCATAAATAGATAATGCAACCCAAGTACTGGAATTCCGATACTTGCCGCAAGTGCTGGATCAAAGGTTGTTAGTTTCCATTCTTTATAAAAAAGACCGATTACCACAACGACCACGAATAATACAATGACTAGCATGAGCGTTGCTAAAGGTATGCTGCCAAACAACGGGACTTCAACCGTATTCCAAGGAACAAATGAGATTTCCCCCATTAATGCATGTTGAACATCCAAGTGAGCATTTCCTACTTTTGTAGCAATCAGAATAACCCCGATTGCAAAGAGTGTTGTAAAAACCACTCCTATGGAAGCATCCTGACCGACTCCCCTTGAATGGAACCACTGCACAAAATACGTCGTGATAATTCCGGCTACGGCAGCACCGATGAGCATGTGGATTCCACTTAAACTATGAGTAATCAAGTAAGCTACGACAATACCAAGTAAGACTGTATGACTTATTGCATCTGCCATCATCGCCATTTTACGGAGGATCAGGAACACCCCAACAATTCCACAAGAAATCCCAACTAAAGACGCGGTTAATAAAATCCATGCTGTATAACTCATTGTTTTCCCTCCTTTACAAAGGTATTGGAAATCGGAAGTTCTTTTACTTCCTTCTTTTTATCTCGTAGCATGATAGATTCAACGACTAATCCTTTTTTGATTCCAAAAAACAAGGATAATAGAAAAATAGATCCTGAGGTTACGACAATAAATGGGCCTGTCGGCAAACTGGATCCTAATGCACTTATCGTCGTTCCAACAGCGCCTGAAATGCCTCCGAAAATTCCTGATAACCACATCATGATTTTAAAAGAATTCGTCCAGTATCGTGCACTCACAGGAGGTATGATGATTAGGGCGGACATCAAAATCACACCAACAGCCTGAATCCCTACCACAACCGTAACGACAAGGAGCATTAAATAGATAAAATTCATTCCTTTTATCGAGAGGCTTAGCCCCTTTGCAAATTGGGGGTCAAAGAGGAATAATTTCCACTCTTTAAAGCCAATGATGACAATCAAGATGACGGCTACGGCTAGGATTGACATTGTCATGACATCTGACGAAACCATGGAGGCCGCCTGACCAAAGATAAAATTGTTCAACCCCGCTTGATTTCCTTCACTACTCTGATTCACAAGTGTAAGAAGGACAATTCCTCCACCGAAAAATACCGCTAAAATCATCCCCATCGCTGTATCTTCCGTTATCCGAGTATTTGATTTTATAAACATGATGCAGAATGCACCAACTAGCGCACTAATAGCAGCACCTATAATTAGTACATGCAAATCCTTTACTTGAAAAATAACAAACGCGATCACCACCCCGGGAAGGGCTGCATGTGATAGAGCATCACTCATAAGGCTTTGTTTTTTCCAATAAGCCAAGCAACCAACCAAACCAGCAGCTACACCAAGAAGCAGTGTGCTAAATAATACCCACTGAAAATTACTTGAGAGTAGAATTGACAATGCCACTCCCCCCTTTTAGCCAACGAACTGCTCCACCGTAGGCTTTTTCAATGTTATTTGTAGTGAAGGTTGAAGAAACGTCACCATGTGCAATAACGGTACGATTTAAAAATAAGACTTGATCAAAATAGTCTTCAACGGTCTGAAGATCATGGTGGACAACAAGTACGGTTCTGCCTTCATTTTTTAATTCCTTTAATATGGTCATGATTGCACGCTCTGTCGCTGCATCGACACCAGCAAGCGGTTCATCCATGAAGTACAAATCTGCATCTTGAATTAGTGCTCTCGCTAAGAAGACCCGCTGCTGTTGCCCACCCGACAATTCACTAATTTGGCGGTTTGCATAATCAGCCATCCCTACTTTATCCAACGCCACAAGAGCTTTCTCTCGATGGAGCTTATTTGGCCACTTTACCCATCCTATTTGGCCATACATCCCCATCATCACCACATCCAATGCATCTGTGGGAAAATCCCAATCCACAGACCCGCGTTGTGGCACATAGCCAATCCTTGCTTTTACCTTTTTTAACGATTGGCTAAAAAAAGATGTCGTACCTGATATACATGGATGTAGATCTAGCAATACTTTGATTAAGGTGGACTTTCCTGCGCCATTTGGTCCAACAATACTTGTAAGTGACCCTTGTTTGATTGAAAATGAAACATCATGAAGAACTGTATTTTTACGATAAGCGGCACTAAGCCCCTCTACATGTAGAACGTCCATTATTTAACACTCCTTGTTAGTCCATCATATATGGTATTTACATTGTGACGGTACATCCCTAAATAGGTGCCTTCCTCGGTTCCAGCTTTACCCATTGCATCCGAGAAAAGCTCACCACCCAATGTGATGTCTTGGCCTTTTTTAGCAGCACCTTCAATCACTGCTTTGATTGAATTTTGGTTGATGCTGCTTTCTACAAACACGGATGGCACATTTTTTTCAAGCAATAAATCAACTGTTGATTGAATGTCAGATAACCCAACCTCATCCTCTGTACTTAATCCTTGAAGACCGACAACCTCAATGTCATACATGCGTCCGAAATACCCAAATGCATCATGGGCTGTTACAAGGACACGCTGTTCTTTTGGAATACTCGCGAGCTTCTTAGACGCCTCTGCCTTTAATTCATCTATTTTTGCGAAATACTTTTGTTTGTTTTCTTCAAAATAGACGGCATCTTCAGGAGAATACTGTTTTAATCTTTGCGTTGCACTTGCTAATCCATCCTTCCAAATGTCGAGGTCAAACCAAATATGTGGGTCGATTGCGCCCCCTTCGTCTGCTAATAATCGGTCCTCATCTATTGACTCTCCTATCGCAAATGTTGGTTTTGTTTCTTTTAATTTCTCGAAGATTTCTCCCATCCTTCCTTCAAGATGGAGACCACTGTAAAAAATAATATCTGCATGTTGGAGCGTTGTAATATCACCTTGTGTCGCTTGATACAAATGTGGATCTACTCCTGGTCCCATAAGGCTTGTTACTTTTATACGGTCACCGCCTATGAGCTGCATTGGCTCACCAATCTGTGCAATTGTCGTGACAACATGAATGGTATCTTCTTGATCCTTTCCATCCGTTTGAGTTGTGGATTTAGCACACCCCATTAAAGACACGATCATTGCTAATCCTAAAATAATAAATCTGAAAACCGTTTTACCATTTATCATTTTAATTCCTCCTTGCGCTAGTGAATAAATGTTTCTTTAGGGCAACTTTTTAGGTAAAAAAAATTGAGTGTTTTACTGGGGGCTAAATTGTTTCCTTAAGGAAAGATTAATTCCTATATGCAAGTCCTGTCAAGTACTTTTTTAAAAATATTCCAATTTTTTCTTTTTTCAGCTGGTGAATGGGGATGATCGGGTTATGAAGACCTTTCCGAACGGGATTTTTGCTCGAAGTGGTCTTCATACCTCTTATGAAGACCTTTCCGAACG
>NZ_JBALOX010000048.1:0-2011 GCF_036965165.1 Bacillus sp. JJ1521
TACGAATGCCATTTATGGCTTTACGATGATTTTGAACCGAATTCTTGAACAGGAAAAACCATCACATATTTTAGTAGCCTTTGATGCAGGAAAAACTACATTTAGACATAGTACATTTAGTGAATATAAAGGTGGTCGACAAAAAACTCCACCTGAGCTTTCGGAGCAGTTTCCTTTTTTACGAGAGCTTCTTGATGCTTACAAGATTGGCAGATATGAATTAGAAAACTATGAAGCCGATGATATTATCGGAACATTATCGCTCGAAGCTGAAAAAGAAGGCTTTGAAGTTAAAATTATTTCAGGGGATAAAGACTTAACACAGCTAGCTTCAGAGCATATTACAGTAGATATTACGAAAAAAGGGATCACAGATGTTGATTCATATACACCTGATTTCATAAAAGAAAAATATGGAATCACACCTGAGCGAATTATCGATATGAAGGGACTCATGGGGGATAGCTCTGATAATATTCCAGGTGTCCCAGGTGTTGGTGAAAAAACAGCTTTAAAATTATTACAAGAGTTCAATACCTTGGAGGAACTATTAGACTCGATTGATAAGGTGAGCGGGAAGAAGCTGAAGGAAAAGCTTGAGGAAAATAAAGACCAAGCAATCATGAGTAAAAAGCTTGCCACAATCTATCGTGAAGCACCAATAGAAATCGGAATTTCTGAGCTTGAGTATAACGGCTATGATGGCGACCAGGTGATTAAGCTTTTCAAAGAACTCGGATTCAATTCATTACTCGATAAAGTTGAGGGAAGCGAGAATACAGAAGACAAGCCATTAGAAGAGATATCTTTTAAAATCGTAGATGAAGTTACTGATGATATGTTAATAGCAGAATCTTCATTAATGGTGGAAGTGCTTGATGAAAGCTATCATAAAGCGGACATCCAAGGAATTGCAATCTCAAATAACAACGGGAATTTTTATATTCCAACAAAGCTCGCCCTTGAATCGACAAGCTTTAAAGAATGGGCAAACGATAAAGAGAAAAAGAAAACGGTTTTTGACGGAAAAAAATCAATTGTTGCCTTGAAATGGAAGGGAATCGATTTACATGGAATCGTTTTTGATTGTTTAATTGCCTCCTATATTTTAAATCCGTCTGAATCGACTGGTGATATTGCTGAAGTGGCAAAATTAAAGGGAATAACTGATGTGCAAACGGATGAAGCCGTTTATGGAAAAGGAGCAAAACAAAGAGTACCAGGTGAAGAAATTCTTTCCGAGCATGTTGTGAGAAAGGCAGTTGCTCTCAAAAAACTACAGGAAATTTACCAAAAAGAACTTCATGTTAATGAACAATATAAGCTTTTCACCGATTTAGAAATGCCATTATCGCTAATATTAGCTGATATGGAGGCTACTGGGGTAAAGGTAGATGTTGAACGTTTAAAAGCAATGGGCGAGGAATTAAAGGAACATCTTCAAGAGCTCGAACAAAAGATTTACAAACTGGCTGGGGAAGAATTTAACATTAACTCACCAAAACAGCTTGGTGTCATTCTTTTTGAAAAGCTTCAGCTTACCGTTTATAAGAAAACAAAAACAGGTTATTCAACTTCTGCCGATATTCTTGAAAAGCTTGCGAAAGAGCATGAAATCATCGAGTATATTTTGCATTATCGACAAGTTGGAAAGCTTCAATCAACCTATATTGAAGGTTTATTAAAGGTTGTTCATGAAGATACATGCAAGGTTCATACTAGATTCCAGCAAGCTTTAACACAAACTGGAAGACTAAGTTCAACAGACCCAAACCTGCAAAACATTCCAATTCGTTTGGAGGAAGGACGAAAAATAAGACAAGCGTTTGTTCCTTCGAAAAAGGATTGGTTTATGTTTGCGGCTGACTACTCACAAATTGAACTAAGGGTACTCGCACATATCGCAAATGATGAAAATCTAATCCATGCCTTTACGAATGATTTGGATATTCACACAAAGACTGCAATGGATGTGTTCCATGTAAAGGAAGACGAGGTTACCTCCAATATG
>NZ_JBALOX010000048.1:2020-7800 GCF_036965165.1 Bacillus sp. JJ1521
CAGGCAAAGGCTGTTAACTTCGGAATTGTGTACGGAATTAGTGACTTCGGATTGTCTCAAAACCTTGGAATTACAAGGAAGGAAGCGGGAAATTTTATTGAGCGCTATTTTGCAAGCTTCCCAGGTGTTAAGGAATATATGGAAGATATCGTTGAGGACGTCAGACAAAAAGGCTATGTATCAACACTTCTTCAAAGAAGAAGATACATTCCAGAAATTACGGCCCGTAATTTTAATGTTCGCAGCTTTGCTGAAAGAACGGCAATGAATACTCCTATTCAAGGTAGTGCTGCCGATATCATCAAGAAAGCAATGATTGATATGGCGGCGAGAATTAAAGAAGAAAAGCTTCAAGCGAAATTGCTTTTACAAGTACATGATGAATTAATTTTTGAGGCTCCAGAAGAAGAAATAGAGATATTGAAAAAGATTGTACCAGAAGTAATGGAAAATGCCATTTCCTTAAAAGTACCATTAAAGGTCGATTATGAGTACGGCAAGACCTGGTATGATGCGAAGTAGATAAGGATGTGATCAGATGCCGGAATTACCAGAGGTCGAAACCGTTAGGCGAACACTAACCCAGCTTGTAAATGGAAAGACAATCAATCATGTGAAAGTACTTTGGCCAAAAATCATCAAAAAACCAGATGAGCCCGAACAATTTTGTGATGCTCTACGTGGTCAAACCATTCATGATGTAGATAGACGAGGTAAGTTTTTAAAGTTTATATTAGATGATTATGTAATGGTTTCGCATTTACGCATGGAGGGCAGATATGGTCTTTATGATAAAGATGAACCATTTGATAAACATACCCATGTGTTATTTACTTTTACAGATGGAACTGAGCTACGCTATCGAGATGTTCGGAAGTNNNACGATGCATTTATTTAGTAAAGGTGAAGAGGAGAGGAGTCTTCCTTTATCTCAATTAGGTCCCGAACCATTTTCGCAAGAATTTACACTGAAATATTTAGAAGAAAAGCTTTCAAAGACGAATCGAAAAATAAAAGTTGCATTACTTGATCAAACAAATGTCGTTGGTCTTGGGAATATTTATGTGGATGAAGCATTGTTTAGAGCAGGGATTTATCCTGAACGTGAAGCAAATTCCCTGACTAAAAAGGAAATGAAGAAACTCCATCATGAAATCATTCAAACATTGAATGAGGCTGTTGAAAAGGGTGGTAGTACAATCCGTTCTTATGTTAACACACAGGGTGAGATCGGGATGTTCCAATTACAGCTTTATGTTTATGGTCAAAACGGAAAAGCATGCCAAACATGTGGAACAGAAATCGAAAAAACAGTTGTCGGCGGAAGAGGCACCCACTACTGCCCAAAATGCCAAAAGAATAAAAAGAAAATAAAATAGTGTTAAAATCAATGAGTCAGTATAATCCGACATTTTGACGTCCAGGGGACATTTCACACGGGATGGGCTCCCTCCATATACTTATCTTATAACGATAGGAAGGAGACCTACGAGATGTCCCAGTTCGCGTCACTCATTTTATTAGCATTTGCAGTTAGCTTGGATAGTTTTAGTGTTGGTTTCACATACGGTATGAGGAAAATGAAAATACCATTTAAATCAATCATTATAATAGCCTGCTGTTCAGCCGTAACGATGGCGGCTGCGATGGGGTTGGGTAAGTCAATTGCACTCTTTGTATCACCTGTAATCGCCGACAGGCTTGGTGGTATCGTACTCGTATTAATTGGAGCTTGGGTATTGTTTCAGTTTTTTCGCCCAACATCCCAAGCACCGGAACTTAATGAAGAAAAACTACTAGTTAAGGTTGAAATAAAATCACTCGGACTTGTTATCAATATTTTAAAGAAGCCCATGGTTGCCGACCTTGACAAATCAGGAACGATTACCGGTCTTGAAGCCTTTTTACTTGGTCTTGCCCTTTCGCTTGATGCTTTCGGTGCAGGAATCGGTGCTGCTTTATTAGGTTTTTCTCCGTGGGTAATGGCATTGTTGGTTGCCTTGATGAGCTCACTTTTTGTTTATATGGGTATTAAAGGTGGATCCGTTTTTTCAAAGAAAAAATGGATACAGAAATTTTCATTTTTACCGGGAATTTTATTGATATTAATTGGAATATGGAAATTCTAAAAAACATGGGGGATCAAATACGTGGCTTTAACAATCGGATTAACAGGTGGAATTGCAAGTGGAAAAAGTACAGTATCACAGATGTTTAAAGAAGTTGGAATTGTTGTAATTGATGCAGATGTTATTGCACGTAAAGTTGTTGAGGTTGGCGAAGAAGCATACGAACGAATTGTTCAATCATTTGGTGAAGACATTTTATTACCTGACAAGAAGATTGACCGTCCGAAGTTAGGATCGATCGTCTTTTTCAGTGAAGAAAAACGTCTTTTATTAAATTCAATTGTTCATCCAGCCGTTCGTAAACAAATGCTAAAGGAAAAGGAAGAACATATTAATAACGGTGAAGAATCAATTATATTGGATATACCATTATTGTTTGAAAGTAAATTAACTTCATTAGTCGATCGAACTCTCCTTGTTTATGTGGATTATGAGACACAGTTAGCGCGCCTCATGAAACGTAATAATCTTAACAAAGAAGATGCAGAGGCCAGGATTCAATCACAAATGCCGCTTAAGGACAAAATAGAGCTTGCCGATTCTGTAATTGATAATTCTGGTACAATAGAAGCTACAAAGAAACAATTTCATGAAATTTGTAAACAATGGGGTATTCAAAATAAGATGTCATAACGTAAAAAAACAAGGTGTCTCAAATGCTGAGATGCCTTTTTACATGCTTGAAAACAGGTGTGGAATATTCAAAAGACGTATAAGTAACCATTTTTAATAAAATATAGAATAAAAGTGTTACATATCCAATCCAATGTGCTATACTATTTATAAATATTGAACATAAGTAGTATAACATATATCCTGGAGGGGTTGTAATGAAGCCAAGAATCGCAATTAATGGATTTGGCCGTATTGGAAGAATGGTATTTAGAAAAGCAATTATGGAGGATTCATTAGAAATAGTTGCAATCAATGCGAGCTACCCTGCTGAAACGCTAGCACATCTAATAAAATACGATACAAACCATGGAAAGTTCGAAGCGGAAATTATTCCCGAAGAAGCCTCTTTATTGGTGAATGGAAAGCGCGTTCAGCTTTTAAACTCGCGTGATCCTTTAGAGCTTCCTTGGAAAAAATTAAATATAGATATTGTGATTGAGGCAACAGGAAAGTTTAACTCAAAGGAAAAAGCAAACCTACATTTACAAGCAGGTGCGAAAAAAGTAATCTTAACAGCACCTGGTAAGAATGAAGATATTACAATCGTAATGGGTGTTAATGAAGAAAAATATGATCATGACAATCATCAGATAATATCAAACGCATCCTGCACAACAAATTGTTTAGCACCGGTTGTAAAAGTGTTAAATGAACAGTTTGGAATTGTAAACGGTTTAATGACAACCGTTCATGCCTATACAAATGATCAAAAAAATATTGATAATCCACATAAGGATTTAAGAAGAGCAAGGGCTTGTGCTCAATCTATTATTCCTACATCAACCGGAGCGGCAAAAGCATTATCACTTGTATTGCCGGAACTGAAAGGAAAATTGCATGGAATGGCACTTCGCGTTCCAACTCCAAATGTATCATTAGTTGATCTAGTTGTAGATATTGAGCGAGATGTGACAGTTGAAGAAATTAACGAAGCTTTTATTACGGCATCTGTAGGATCATTAAAAGGAATTTTGGATTTTACAACTGAACCACTTGTTTCGATTGATTTCAATACAAATCCACATTCCTCAACTATTGATGGCCTTTCTACGATGGTTATTGGGGATCGTAAGGTAAAAGTATTAGCTTGGTATGATAATGAATGGGGATATTCTTGTAGAGTTGTAGATTTGGTTAAATATGTAGGCGCTAAAATCATCCAAAAAACTGAAGTAAAAATAGGCTAACTATAGGCTAATTTGAAAACCTTCCCAAATCGCGGGAAGGTTTATTTTTAAAATGATAAAAGTTATTGCTAAAAGTATATAAACAAAGTATACTAGTTTTCGTGAACTTCTTAAAAGCTTATGCTTTTGTAGCTACTTAAAGGGTTAGGACCTCTCTGGACTAACTTTCCCCCGTGGTAGTTATGCTCATGCTTTACGCGAAGAACTCACCTAAATTATGGTATGAGGGGGAATAACTGAATTATGGAAACTATGGGACGTCATGTAATCTCAGAATTATGGGGTTGCGATTTTGAAAAATTAAACGACATGCAAGGTATTGAAGAAACTTTTGTTCAGGCAGCACTAAAGTCAGGTGCAGAAATTCGTGAGGTAGCATTTCACAAATTTGCTCCACAGGGAGTAAGTGGTGTCGTGATCATTTCGGAATCACATCTAACGATTCACAGTTTTCCTGAACATGGATACGCAAGTATTGATGTTTACACATGTGGAGATTTAGATCCGAATATTGCAGCAGATCATATTGCAGAGGCACTTTGCGCACAAACTCGCGAGAACATTGAACTACCACGTGGAATGGGTCCAGTACAAGTAAAGCCAGCGCAAGTTAAAGTACTTTAAAAATATATAGGAATCATCTAAAATAGTAAGAGGTGTATTAATTACACCTCTTTTTTTACATTTTGAACTTATTTTATAATGATATATAGAGTTAAATAAGGAGTGGAATAAATGGGATTGCAAACGTTTTTTTCGAATCACAGTGAAACTAGAGACAAACATTCGGACGAGCTTTTAAAAAGTCATTATTATAAAACAACAAACAAAAAAGCAATCGAAGCAGTAAAAAAGATTATAAACAATTTAGATGGCTACCATATCAACTCTGTGTCAGAAGAACGCGGAGAAATGAGTATCTCAATCAAAAAAGGAAGAAAAGCCTTTGTTGTAGCAACCATCGTATCCGTTAGACCATTTGAAACTGCAATTGACTTTGCCGTAACAACAGAAACAATATTGCTACCAATCGACTTTGGCTATAGCCGAAAGGTAATCACGAATCTATATCAACACCTAGATAAAGAATTACCTCTTATTGGAAAGGGAGAATCGTAAGAAGAGTAGTAAAAACCCTTGTCCTATAAAAATCTTTCTTATAAGATGAATACATAGAGATCTCCGAGGAAGGAGTGTTACCAATGAGATGCCCTACATGTCATCATAATGGAACAAGAGTGTTGGATTCACGTCCCGTTGATGATAGTCGTTCAATCCGTAGAAGACGTGAATGTGAAAAATGCCAATATCGTTTTACAACATTTGAAAAGGTCGAAGAAATTCCTTTAATTGTGGTTAAAAAAGAAGGAACGCGTGAGGAATTCAGCAGGGAAAAGATGCTGCGCGGACTTATTAAAGCATGTGAAAAACGTCCGGTTTCCTTAAAGCAATTAGAGGATATCACCCATGAGGTTGAAAAGGAACTTCGAAGTCAAGGGATTGCGGAAGTGAAAAGCGATGAGATTGGTGAGTATGTAATGAATCATTTGGCGAAAGTGGATGAAGTGGCATATGTTCGTTTTGCATCTGTATACCGTCAGTTTAAGGATATAAATGTATTTATTGATGAATTAAAGGAATTAATTAAACGGGAACGCTAAGGGCTTAAGAATCTTTTTAAGCTCTTTTTTTAAACGAAAGCGTAAGGAGCCCGGATGGAGGAACATCGACTAACTACCGCCACGTCCTGTGGCGAACGTCGATGTCAGCACTTCCTGTGCAAGTCAAG
>NZ_JBALOX010000049.1:0-2216 GCF_036965165.1 Bacillus sp. JJ1521
TCCAAATACTTGATTTCATCTTCATGTGAAAAATGACTCTCATGTGGCGTTTCGAGCACAAACGGAATATCTCCAAACACGGGACTCAACAAAAATTCCTTAATTTGCTCAACTTTTATCTCACCATATGGAATATTCGCATGTCGATCCTTCATCGACCTTGTCGGGTATTCGGAATTATTTAAATGCACAGATCTTAAATGTTCAAAATAGCAAAGTTCTACTCCTTTTGCCTCGACCTCACTCCAATTAACTCCATTCCACACACCACTTGCGAATAAATGGCAAGTATCTAAACAAAAGCCGATTTTATCCGGATACTCAGTGAGTTGCCTAACTTGAACGAGTTCCTCGATCATAGTTCCGGTAGGTCCACTTTTCCCGGCATTATTTTCTAACAAAAGAAGCGCTTCCCCATCCCATCTCGTCAAAACATCATTTAGTGTACCAATCATCCGTTCATAGCCCTCAAGGGGATTAGCCGCATTTTTCAACACTCCAAAATGTACAACAACCCCAATTGAGCCACATTCATTAGCAATCTCCAAATCATTTAATAGCGAATCCCTAACAAGCCCAATTTGATCCTCATCAGCAACTAAATTTGTTGGATATGGGGTATGAGCAATCGTAAGTAAATCATGTTCTTTACAATATTTCGCACATTCGTTTGCATCGTGACGGTCAAATTCTTTTACAGATAGACTTCGTGGGTTTTTCGGAAAATATTGAAAAGCCTTCGCCCTAATTTTTGTTGCATGGCGGGCAGCACCTAAATACCCATCACGTATACTAATATGACTTCCAAATCTCATGAGTTCGTCTCCTATTCATCATATACACTTAGTTTTACAATCAACGTAAGAACTATTCAAAAAAATGGGCATACTAGTTTTCGAGGTGATAAAATTGGAAGACTTTACATCTAAAGATGACCCTGTCCTAAAAAAGTCACTAGAGGAATTAGAAGAAGAAATGGGCTTATACTTTGTAACACCAGAAAAAAACAATGATTTGAGTTTAATTTTAGAAGAAGAAGAGCAATAAAAAAGAGCGAAGTCTTTTTCGCTCTTTTTTGCCAATGTGCCGTTATGATTAATGAAAATATGATAATAGACTTGCTGCTCTCCAAACAATTACAAACGAGCATAAACTAATAAACGTCGCGCTAATTATTTTGCCTATTCTTTTGTGAGTTCCTTTAAAAATCGAATGTGCGAAGGAAAATGCAAAGATCAAAAATAAGATCACTGAAATTTCCATATACATGTTCATCTCCATAAAAATACCCCTCTCATTACTCGATGTCCTGAGATATTTTGACGAGCCCTTCTTGTATATTCACCGATTATAAAGGAAACTCAAAAGTTGTACAACTGAAATTTGTACTATTTGTAAATTTTTTCTTGTTTTGTTTACATTTTCTTCACATTTTCCATTTCTTCGAGATAGACATGCTGTAGGTGAAGTTTATCTTCAATTGGTAGGCCAGAGTCAAAGATTCGTTTACTTGCCATGAAAAATTTTTCATATGGTGTTTTTCTTAGCCTTGGATGGGTCAACTCATCAAGCAAGTCTCTATTGATTGTGGCTCGAAGTATGTCTTCACTACTAAGTTCTTTTTGCCACAACCTCCTGTTCATCCAAAGTGATTGGTATGCTTTTAAAAGTCGATCAAAATCAATGGGATTGTTCTCCATTACCATAGAGCTCCTTTTATGTTTAAGAGTCCTTAAGTCCCTTAGCTCCTAGTCCTTAATCATCAAATTTATAGGTCCAATATATTTCAGTTCGAAGCCAATCCAAGACTTCATTATCTTTGTCGTCGATTTTTTGAAGCAAATTGCCCATGAGTCCCTCTGTTTGAGAACGATGTGCTTTCAATGTGTTAAATTTATTTTCTAAGACTGCACTTACATCGAATTNNATGTTCACCAATTTTATCTACACGGTCGTGGGTAATGGCTTTGCAATATACCTTAGGTCGGTTTTCTTTTGGAATGCGCTTTACGGCACGAATGGTTGCTTCTCCTGTCGCATCATGGTCAGGGTGAACACCATGTCCAGGATAAAATGTAATAACAAGTGATGGATTAACTTCTTTTATGATTTCTTCAATGGTATCTGCAATTTTTTCAGGATCTAAAAATTCCAATGTTTTATCACGGTAGCCAAGCATGCGTAGATCGGTAATGCCACAAGCCTTACAAGCTTCT
>NZ_JBALOX010000050.1:0-8565 GCF_036965165.1 Bacillus sp. JJ1521
AAATCGGCTTTCCAAGATTTAGCCTAATTTTTAAAAATAACTAAACGGACCAAAACTTTCCAAACATCGTACATTGGAGGGTTATTTGGCATGCGTAAATTTAGTATAACATGAGATAATTTAAGTTTTTATTGAAAAATATTGACAAACTATTAGCTGGTTTAGTTCAAGAAGATTTTTCACTTTTCCTTTACATTAACTACTACATTTCCAAAAAAATGCTCATCAAAATAAACTTTTAATTTCCATAATCCTGTGTTTGGTAACATCATAGATGAAGGTATATGATGGTCTGCCCCAGTATTAGGAGAAAGGCTCCCACTATCCGGGGATTGAAAAACAGTCATTTCTTCTCCAGATTCTTTACTGACTCCAATTACTTTAAAAGCCTTTGTTAATACTTTTTCATCACCCCAAAAATGCCACATATACTTTTGTGATTGACCAGCAATAAAAGGTCCGTACTCCCCAAAACCGAATTTACCATTATCTCCAATACGAAATACAAAGTCGCCTTTTTCCCCATCATCAGTAACAACAACTTCTCTAACTAGTGTCGCACTTTCTTCCCAAGTCTCTTCTTCTTTTACTGTTTCTGTCGTATTCGAGCAACCTACCAAAACAAGCAAAAATAAAAGAATATAAGAAGTAAATCGTTGCAATGTTCATTCCCCCTCTTTCCATTTATAAGGATGTTTTTCTCTATCTCTGTTAACTAGTTCGATCAATATACATAAAAGTCCTTGTTCAACTAATCTGTCCCTTTAGTTTAAGTGTAACATTTCACAATCAATATAAATAATAACAAATAAAAAAGTCCTTTAAGGAAGCCTTAAAGGAACTAGAGTAATTTTCAAAAGAACTTTTTGGGTGGATTCATAGTTGCTAGATAAATAAATTTACTAAGCAGGAGTTATCAAGAATCTTGATACTAAGTACTATACTTGTCCTTATAAAAAGAACAAATTTTGAAATAATTCAAGCAAAGTAACCACCAAATAACACCCTTGTTTGGAGGGTGTTTCAAATCTGGAACTTTAATTACTTTTTACAGTACTTAAACAGGTTCTTCTTAATAAATTTTGTTTTTGTTATTATCACTCCATGTTTATCTTCTTAATAAAAATAGTTAGGTCTTTAGTAGTTCAGGTGATGGATTTAGGTTGCTTTCACTCCGGATGAACTTTCCAAATAGACTTGAACAATGATTCATGTTAAAAAAATGATTTGATAACCAATACGATACTTAATGCGAATCCTATTAGGATAAGAAATGAAAAAACGACTAATTCTTTTATTTCTTTTTTCTTCACTAATCGCCTTGCTTCCCAAGAAAAGAGTGCAACAAATATGAGGGTCAAGATAAATATTTTTAACATTTACAAATTCCTACTTACTATATATTGATGTTATTTAATTAATCCGATGCTTCTAATGAAAACCTTTGGCTGAATGGCAACCTCCACTTGTGAAAATTCCTGTTCCCAATTCTGTTTATATTTTAAATTCCATTCCTTTGGATATTTTTTATAGACAGCTTGTCCAAATCCAAATATATCTGACTGGAAATCTTTTTGGGCAATATCTATTACCATTTGTATTCTTTCCTTAATATCAGATTCAACATCTTTTTGTAGGCTTTCGATTACTTTTGGGTCATCTAGTTTTAACTTTGAATCATTTTCCATGACAGTCATATCCGAGATTACATTAACTGTGATTGCTATTTTATCATGTTCCATGTTTGGAATAATTTTTACTTCTGCTTTTGTAATATCTATACTAATATATCCATCCCCTTCTTCCTTAGGGATTTCAATCGTAATAACTCCTTTTTCCATTTCATTGCGAAGCCATAAAATTCCCCGAGTTTTAGCTTTATCTATCCATCCCACTAGTTTATCCCCTTTAAACACGGCAGTTCCATTAAGAACTTGTCCCTTCCCTGAATCATTTTTCTCGTTTACTTCTAGTGATGTTAGTGCAAACTCTGGCGCAAATGGTTCCATTCCATCCGTAAGAAGCATGTTTAAAAAATCATTCATATAAATAGATAGCCCAACACTTAGTTTTACAAGCTCTTTCGTTTCCTCTGCAGAAACACTTTCTAATTTCGGAATTTCTTTAAGTACTTCAGTTGCTTCCCCTTTTGTAAACATAATAAAACTGTTGATACGAGGTTCATGATATCTTGAATGAAAATCAATAATATTTGCAACACCCTTTCTTGCTAAATCCTCTCCGATTAATAAAACCCTACTTTGTGCAAAAAAGATACGTCTTGAAGTCTTCATTTGTAGGTTTCGGTAAGCTTCAGATACGGTGTTTCCGGTCTCTGAAATGATATATGTACTATTATTGCTACTACCTCCACCGCTTCCTTCAGTGGGTCCTAATTTTGATGGAATGGCCACTTGGAGTGATAAACGAATCTGATCGTCTTTAATTAGGTCTAATCCAATTGCAGTAATAATGGCAATATCGTTCACCTCTAGGCGGTCCCAACAGCCTGTTAGCAAATGAATTGAAAACACCACTATTAGCAGCATTCTCATTTTTTTCATTTATGCTTCTCCGTCCTTTCCTTCACAAATCAGTATTTTCGAAAGCGAACGCCTAAACGCCTTATATTCCTTTTTCCAGTTTGTTCTGGACGTTGATCCATTTTCCACCAGGGAACTCGTATGAATATATCCTTCATATTATTTAAATTAAACGGAGAAACCGGCGACAAATAGGGAACACCAAAGGAACGAAGCTGAACAAGATGAACTAACATAAAAAAGACTCCAAGGAAGATGCCATAAAATCCTAACGTTCCAGCTAAAAAAATCATAAAAAAACGAAGGAGTCGAATTGCTCCTGTCAATGGATAATTTGGAAACATAAATGAGGCAATTCCTGTTGTCGACACAACAATTACTAATGGAGCTGAGACAATCCCTGCCTCAACAGCTGCTTGCCCAATGACCAGGGCACCCACAATGCTTACCGTCGATCCAATTGGTCTAGGTAATCGCAGGCCAGCCTCACGTAATGCTTCAAATGTAATTTCCATTAACAATGCCTCAATAACTGCGGGAAACGGCACCTTTTCCCTTGATGCCGCGACACTGAACAGAAGGTTTGTTGGCAATAGTTCTTGATGAAATGTTGTCACGGCAATATAAATAGCGGGAAACATCAACGCGATCAATAAGAATAAATATCGGATTAATCGAATAAAAGAGGTCATGATAAATCTTCCATAATAATCTTCTGGAGAATTCATCATTCCAAAAAAAGTAACCGGAACAATAAGTGCAAATGGACTATTATCAACAATAACTGCAACCTTTCCTTCTAGAAGGTTGCCAACAACTCTATCAGGACGTTCTGTTTGCAATACTTGCGGAAATACAGAGTAAGGAGTATCCTCAATAAATTCTACAATGTACCCACTATCCTCAATCGCATCGATATCAATTTGTCTTAATCTAGTACGAACTTCTTCAACGATTGAATGTTGTGCTGTATTTTCAAGATAAGTGATGATTACCTCCGTTTTCGAAAGCCGACCTATTTGCATACTTTCTAGTTTTAGTTTTGTGGTTTTTAAACGTCTTCGAATCATGCTTGCATTCGTTCTGATATTTTCGGTAAACCCTTCTCTCGGTCCTATGACAACCGCTTCTGATAAAGGTTCACTAACAGATCGTTGCTCCCATGATTGTTCACCTATAAAAATTGCTTTATTTATGCCATTAATGAGTAGTACCGTACTCCCAATCAAAATTTGATCAATCACTGCTTGGATTGTTTCACCTTGTTTTACGTCAGCTGAACTTAACTGTTCTAAAACGTAATCTATTTTTAGCTCTGATTGCTGCACAATTGCTTGGTTATTCTTTATCAAGGGATTGATAACATGTAACTCTATTTTTTCTAAATCCACAAGTCCATCGAGATAAATAATCATCGCATAATAGAGGTTATCAATCTCAAATTCCCGGAAAGTAAAATCGGCGGTTCCTTCAAAAAGTTTCTTAATTTTAGTACCATTTTCTTTAAGGCTTTCCGATAAAACATCAACCTCATTTTGATCCTGACCTATTTCTAGATGATCAATTTGTATATTAGGAAATTCTTTATTTTTTTTCCTAAGAATCTTCATATTTACACCTTCCATACCTGTGAACCGGCTATTATAACTCTATTTTTTTGCGGATAAACGCAATACATAAGAAAAGGATTGGTAAAATGATTTGTAATAAAGTATGTACATATGGAACATAAAGCTTGAATCCTATTTCTATATGTTCTACATAGCTTGTTGCGCTTATGAGAGATAATGGTGTAATGATCGTTGCAAGACCAATCATTACTGAGCGAGATTGTTTTAAATTGAATAGCTGAGAAATCCCAACCATTGCTCCAAGTGTAAATCCTCCGACCTTAAAAAAGACTCCTGAAACCATCATTAGTATAACAAGTGCATCAAAGCGTTCGAGAAAATCTGCAACTGAAACCAATTGGACAGCTACAAGAAAATTAAAATAATCTATTTTATAAATTTCTGGACCAACTACAGATATCACCATAATAGTGTTGATTGTTAACAATATTCCACCTAGTACAATGGTGTACATTCCTATCTTCCTTATATTATGCTTCTTACCCAAAAATGGGAAAAACATCATAATAACTATCGTTTCACCAAACGGGAAGTTTATAGAATTTGGAATTGCCTTTTTTGAAAATGAAAGAACACCATCTCCAAGAATAGGGGTAAGATTATTAATATTAAATTGTTCAACAGTTAACAAAAGAATCCAAATTATTATGAGTGAAAAAATATAAATAGGAAACACAATTTCCGCCATACGACCTAATGCCTCTATTCCGCTCCCTAGACAATAAATCATTAAGATCATAAAACTTCCAATTATGACTATAATTGGGGTTTCGGTTAATATGGTAGAGACAATCAAATCCCCTAATTCTCTACACGCCCTTGCAGCTGAATATGTAAAGTGCAATATGTACAAGAAAATCACAGGGTAAGAAAGATATTTCCCAATAATCTTCGGAATCATTTGAACCAACGTGTCACCCTGATAGTAGATTGATAATTGAGTAAAAATAGCCATTAGGATGAGACCGCCTAATAACCCTACAACTGGAAATAACCATGCATCCTGCTTAACCTCTGCGCCTAACCCCAGAATAATCGCTGTACCTAATACATAGCCAATCATCAAATATATAAGCTGGATATCACTGATTTTTTCCTTCTTCATCAACCTCCCCCCTTTTAGGTGTTAAAACCTTGCAGAGCAATTTGTGATGCTTGATGGAGGTAATTCAAAAAATATGTGTCTGAATACAACCTAGGAGCATTTTCATTTACATCTTCATTAAGTTTAAATCCATAAGGTATTGGATACTTTTCTTTGTTGAAAATCTCAGTTAATGTTTTAAGATTTCCTTGAGCAATTTCAAAAGCATGTTTGACTAATGCTTTAATCTTTTCATCCTCAACTATGGTTAAAAAATATTTAAAATGACAAGCAATGGCAGTATTATTAATATAGGATGTACAAAGAGCTGTTATCTCTGCTGATGTAAGCTGTACATGATTGCCTTTCTCCATAATAAACCTCCATCTAACCAAACAATCCTTTATTGTACAATATTCCCTAATTTTTCTAACAATATGTACATAAAAAAGCCTTCTGCTTTATACAGTGTTTTATGTGTAGTAGGCTGTTCTTTCTTTTTCAACTAAACTGCCCCTTAAACAAAGAAGTGTTTTCACTTCATAATATGATCGAACTACGTTAAAAGTAGTAATAAAAAACTTTACATTTAATTGGAAATAGTTTTAAAATAATTTTTATGGAAGGTTAGTATGGAACAAAGGGAGCAGCAATCTCCTGACTCATATTCGACCCTCTTTTTTATTAGTACTCCGACATATCGAGGCTTCCCTCTTGATTACTCTGAATTTTATGATATTTTATTTTTAACTCTCACTATACACTTTAGGGGGAATGGAACATTAAAATTGGAACCAAAGTAGTTTACGATTCAGTTGAATATACCGTTATTTGGGTATATGATAGTGGTTTCTGTGAAATCCATTATAAAATTAGTTCAACTATAAGAACTTGCTCTCCTTTAAATAATATTTTTTACTTTGTATGGTTGAGGGTCACCTTCTTCAAAAAAGCATATAGGCAACAAATTGTTTGGTAATCTTGTTCTTTAATACAGTGCAAGTTTTGTTCGAATTACGACATAATACTTTTGTTGTTATTTGCTGCAAATTGTTGAAAGCGTATGGTTCATTCTATTAAAATAGTAATCAAGAAGTCCTTGGACATTTGTTTTTTAATACTTAGTCTGGGGACTTCTTTTATTTTCCCCTCATTAATGGCGCTTTTTACTTCATTTAAGGATAAATTTTCTTTAATTTATTCATCTTTTTATAGGTATTTTTTATACTCTAGAAGAAAATAATTACATCAATACCTATATAAGGAGTTGATTTTAATGCCAAATAGGAATTCCATTCGAAGTTTATTAGGTATAGATGTTCGTCCTCGATCTTCTAATAAGCACAGTTACGATGTCGATTCATTTAGTAACCCAATTATTCATAAAAAAATAAATGGGCAAGTTATTGTTCCTCTTGATATTGACAGACTATGGGGAAAATAAATTTACTTTTAAGTAAATTAACAAATCAAGTCCCAATATTTTTCTTCGTGTTTTACTTCATAATTTTTTCGTACTGTGCATTAATTTTTTTTTGAAAAAATCAATATTTGTCCAAGTCGCTTAATCTTTTTCCGAATATACTATTATTGCTATTACGAAGACATAATAGCAGCCACTAACTCCTTTTTTGGGGAATCCATTACCTTGGAAAAGTAGTGGATTCCTACATATATCACATTGAAAAAGACTCATATAAGATTCCTCTAATGACTATTACATTCGAAGTAGTAGTCTTTTTTTGCTTCGCAATTTATTTCTACTTCTACATAAAAGGAAAGTTTTTTCTTCTTCAACTATCCTGCCCCGTTAGCCATCCATGGCGCAGGCTTCACTATAGAAAATGCATGAAAAATTCGTTCTTTCATGATAGTTCAACAAAGATGGTTAATCAATATCTTGAAACTGAATTTATCTCCTAATTGAACTGCTTTCCTATAAAATAGTGTACTACAAAGAAGGTGATTACCATTTGTTTTAGTAATCACCTCATATTTACTCTATTCAATAAAGTCTATTTTATTTTCCTGGCACCATTCAAAAGCAACTTTGTTCTTCACTAAACTGCTTCGATACTTCAATAAGAAAAAGTGACCCTCCGTTGTTGCAGCATCACAGTCACCCGTTGAATTAGGTTATTTATTTACTTATGGTATCAAACAACTCCACATCTACATTTTCCGTATCATTCCAACTATAAAACTTTTCTAAATGCCATTTATTTTTTAGTCTTTTATAGTTGTTATCATTAATCCATTTATGTAATTCATCATATGAGTTTATTATTTTATAATTAGCCCCTTTATGTCTTGTAACAGCATACCTTTGAGTTGGGATTGTTAGTGTTACCATACCAGATGGAATATCTTCATACTCTTTTACTTCAATACAAACCCAATATCCATCTTTATCGGCATCTTCATTTTCAACAACAAATGCACCATATTGATGTAATGGATTTACAACCTGTTTAATTTCACTAACACGTTCGCTTAAACGTAAAGATGCTTTAGGTATTTCAACTAAATATTTATCACCAGAACACAAAACTCGAAATCCTACTAACTTTATTTCATCAAGTTCTTTAATAGTTTTATTTAACACTGTTGTTTCTGACATTTTAATTCCTCCTTATAATTGATAGTTTCTATAAAAAACACATAGTTACCATCCTATTCAACTAACCTTCTAAGGGTGCTGAAGAAAGGTTTTTGATTTGTACTTTTAAGCATGAATTGGTAGATAGATTTGTACTTCTTCATCTCCTTCCCCCATAGGGTGATATGTCTCGATAATATAAGAATCGAGATCTCTTTGATAACCTTGTTCTTTTGCCCAATTTAATAAATTCAAATGAAGTTCTTCCAAATTAGAAATATTACCTATTGTAGTTATGTAACTTTTATTTATTTCAATATAATCCATTCCTGTTGGTACTTCATTTAATTTCTCACCCACAATTAATCCTACATAATAATGACCACTCCTATGCATCTCATCCTTTTTAGGCTCAAATAATGCAATTTCGGTCTCTGTTCGATTTAGGATTTCGTTTGAGCGACTTAATAGTTGCTTTGCAAGCAAAGGTACTTCTTTACCATAGTTAACAAACTCCCCACTACCTTTTAATCCAATAAGCTTAAATTCTTTTTTAACCATCATAAACGACATATTAACCACTCCTATTCACAGAAATTCCATTATATTCTAATTTTATTTATTCAACAAAAAATCCTTACTTCCTGCATTGAAGTAAGGATTCAGTACTGATTTATTTAACTGTTATTTAACTAACCTGCCCCGTTT
>NZ_JBALOX010000050.1:8599-9824 GCF_036965165.1 Bacillus sp. JJ1521
TCTTAGATCAACGCACCCCGTTACTTTAATAATACTTCTGCTCATTACAATTGATTTTACCTGTTTCAAATTATCCGATTGAAAACAAATACTATCAAGGAATAATTTTTTTAGATTACTTCTTCAATTGTAGACTTTCCTTCGGTATGTTCACTATCAAGCCATTTCCAAACCTCATGTAGTCTAATTCTACCGTCTGGAAGAGATTCGGGAGTTGAATAACATTGTCCTCCCCTTATCTCATTTTTTGTATTTACATGGTTATATCTAAAATTCAAACAACCATCATCCGCCACTATACCAATTAGAGTACCTTTTACAATTTCGCCACCACTATACGTAGCAAAAAGAATATTACCTTCTTGTTTGTAATCAAAAAAAGTTTTTGAAGAAACCTCTCCATTTTCAGTGTTAGCAATTGAAACAAATCTTTTTCCATTGTAATTAATCATAATTATTCTCCCCTTTGAAATCTAAGCATTTCCTACATAACTACGAGTTTTCCTATCCTTCTGGTAAGAAAATTGGTACAGGAAAAATGGCATAGTACCTTCTTAAACTCTTCTGCCCCGTTTGAGTAATAACTTCAACACAANNTCGCACCCGTTAGTTGAACAAGAATCATTATTTTTATGACACATCATTACCCTACTAAGACAAAAGCCAGCAATAATTCTGTCCTTTTCATTTTTCACATTTCATTTATTTAAAAATTATTTCCTTTCACATCATTTTTTTGAGGTATGGAATCTTTCGCCATACAAAATGACTTAGCAAAAAACTTAGAATGATTCCTAAAAATGTCGTCATAAGAAATTTAGTCCAGACTGATATTGGTAGGTCATTCAATGTATATTGAAGGAAGACAACTACTGGGACATGGAGGAAATAAACAACAAATACATTGTTTGATAACATCTTAGACCAACGATTAGTGCCGTTAATTTTTTCTCTAAATAAAATTAGAAGACCGATTACAAGCGAAATACACAGTAACGTCTCAATTAATGATCGAGTCAACGAACCAAAGTTTTGTCCACCCTTTAAAAGAAAAGGATCTACCGTGTTCCCTCCAAAATACAAAATAGTTACTATTAATACTCCAATAATAAGCCAGATGTATCCTACTCTCGCACTCAAAGTTAAAAACCATTTGCGATGATAGGCCATAATGCCTAAACAAAAGAAACTCACATACTGTGGTACATGTGCAAATTCTGCTTGA
>NZ_JBALOX010000050.1:9966-10925 GCF_036965165.1 Bacillus sp. JJ1521
TGAAAACACAACCGCATACACAAGTAAATGCTCTAAAAACCATAAATGGCCAAATTGCATATCAGGCCATGATGGTCCAGACCAATTCGTAGGTTCACTACCAAGTCCAAAAAATATATTAACATAGTAAGAAAAAAATGAGATGGGTTCATAATCTCTGAAATTAATGTAATATAAATACATCAGAATAGGAATTATCACGAGAAATCCCAGTAGTAATGGAATACCAATTCTAATAAGACGTTCTTTTAAAAACCGTTTCGGACCTTTTCTCGCGATTGATTGAGGGAGAAAATAGGCTGATAAAAAGAAAAACATACTCATAAAAAATGCTGCATTTACAGAGAAAAACCTGCCCAACCAGTTGATAGATTCATCATCCAAAAAGTACCACCAACCACCTGGTCCATAGGCTTGTCCCGCATGATGAGCTACTACAAGCATAATTAAAGCTATTTTTATATTATCGATGAAATATAAATGATCACTCTCTTTTTTCAACATTAAAACTCCTTTCCCATTAAAAGTTATACTTTACATAATAGTAACGTATATTTCACCATTATTGGAAAAGGATTACATTTGTGGTTAACAATCTCTTATTCTTGTTCAATCCTTTTTTTGCATTATCGTCCTTCTGTGATATAGATAATAAGTTAATTCCTACTTCTACTAACCTGCCCCGTTAGTACAATTACTTCTACAAAAAAAGGCACTTCTCCTTCTTTGAGGAAAGCACCTGTACTTTAAGTATTATGTTCCACATACAATATATATCCTCCTTCTAATTTACCCTCTCACTTTCATGAAACAGCTTCATAGTATATACCTTTGATAGTTGCAAATTATAGAATAGTAAATACCCACCCACCAGTAAGATTTTTTTTGAATTGCACACTATCGTAGGGTAAATAGATTCCGTTAGCCAAACTGTTCCTCCTACTTAAAATATATTAAGA
>NZ_JBALOX010000051.1:0-186 GCF_036965165.1 Bacillus sp. JJ1521
AAAAGGAAAACCATAAGAATAAGTACCAACAAATTCGTTATAATTACGGATTAGTAATGTAGGGATAGGAATAGCAAAACATAATACAATTATAGAACGTCTCAATAGCAACACCTTCCTTTGTTTGTAAAATATTACTATTTTTTACAAATAAATGTATACTTTTGGAAAAACAAATGGTAATAT
>NZ_JBALOX010000051.1:226-36928 GCF_036965165.1 Bacillus sp. JJ1521
GAAAAGGTTGAAAAAATTGTTAATCTGTACTTTAGTCCTAATTTTTGCTTTAACTGGTTTTACTTCCTATGTGTCCGCTAACGAAATTCCCTCTACAAATGATGAAACCTTACCCCAAGAAATCTCAACCGAATTAGAAAGATTAGAAAAAGAATACGATATTTCCTTTGACGTTATTGAAGATCCCTCAACATTTGAAGTTGAATTAATGAATGTTGAAGATATCCAAGAGTTAGAAGAAAAATTAATCGAATTTAAAGCAATTGAAGAGGAGATTGAAGAAAATAACGATACGGAGGCAACTTCTTCTGATCCAGGAGGCTATATTTCTCCTATCTTTGAAAAAGACCTTTATGGTACTATGGCAACCCGAACTTACTCTGGTCTGGATACTGTAAAATGGTGGAATCCTGTTACACCTTTTGGAGTTAATTTATTGAAATGGAACAATGTCACTATTACCTACAGTTATGAATTAATACCTGTAAACAATTACAAATTAAAAAAGTTTTATGGTGGTGTTGACAGTATCAAAATCAAATCCCACATTTCAGGGGTTAACTTCCCTGTTGCTTGGACACAAGTTAGTGCAATAAAAGGTTTTTATGGAAATTGTCTATGGGGGGATTCCATTAACATTAAAATAAATGGGTATTATACCCTAGGTTTTAATTTTAATGGACAGGCGATAGGAGCCACAAAAAATGCCACTTGGACAACACAATTCACCTTAAATTAAATCAGATACTAACCCACACTTAAATTTGATATTACTTGCCCTAAGTTAACAAGGATTAACTTAGGGTTTTCTCGATTCTATAGATTAATAGGCGGATTCTTTAATTTCTTAGTCAGAGTACTGAAATAATTAAATTAAATAACGTAAACGCTAAACTATCAGATCCAAGTAAATAATAATAAAAATACGATGGATATTAAGATGGAGCTACATCTATGGGTATTATAAACGTTTACTGCACCTTATTTGATCCCTCATAAATAACATCAAAAAAAACATTAATAAAAGTTCCACTACACTAAATAACACAAACACTAATTTTTCCCTCTATATACAATTCAGGATCATTAATAGTTATTTCTTATTAATATTATTAAAGAATACAACATTTACAAAAGACAATTTACCAAATTAAGGTTTATAATAGTAAAAAAGATACAGGTGATAAGAAGGGGTAATAACTATGAGTCTTATAAGGGATTTAGGTAAAGGTTTAGGTAAAGGCGCTGGATTTCTATTAGGAAAGCCTATTGAATTCGTTGGTGAAGTAACAGGCGTCAATTTAATAGAGGACATTGGAAAAGGCGTCCAAAAGGCTTCTGAATTTGCGGGTGATACAGCTGGTCAAGTAGTGAGCGGAGCTGTTGATACAGTTTCAGGCATTATTAGCGAAGATCCAACTAAAAGAGATAAAGGCTTAGGAGATATGGGAAATGCTGTTTCTAGAACTGCAAAAGGTGTAGTTGTGACAGCCAAAAATGCTATTCATGATGGTGGAGATGTAATTGGTGGTTTCATCGATGGAGATAACAGCCGAATAAAGAAAGGTGCTTCTTCTCTTGTAAAAACTGTTGCTGTGGGTGCCATTGCGGTAGGGGTAATAGATATAGTAGACGGTGTAGATGGCAGTGATGTTGCAAGTGCAGAAACCGTCGATACACCGAATAATGATGCAGCATCTACTGATTCTACATCTACCAATATAAACGGAGAAGGTCCAGTTACCATTGAAACAACCAACGATCATTTAGCGGGAACAGTTCATCCTGAAACCGGTGTGCCATTTGAATCAAATACTGTTGTTGTAGATGGACAAGAGGTGACAGGTGTTTATCCAGTTTTTGATGTTGAACATGAAGTACATATAGATGAAAGCTTATACCTTCAATCTGATTATGTTCATTTTAGTTATGCAAATGCGGAATTATATGATGCTGTTCAGGCTGACCCACAGCTTGCAGCGGATTTAGGGCTAACCCAACAAGACATTCAAGCATTAGCTAATGGAGATACACCAGAAGGATTTACTTGGCATCATAGTGAGGAACCAGGTGTCTTGCAATTAGTTGATGAAGACATACATGCTAATACAGGACATGATGGTGGGCGTAGAATATGGGGCGGTGGAGAGGATTTTCGATAAATTCATTCTTTTTTAATTTTTAAAAACATGCTAGAATAATAGTTAATTAAATAGTCAGAGAGAAATCCCCTAAATGTGTACACACTGCCTACGGGTGAAGTGTGTACATTTAGGGTTTTTTTGATCTAGTAAGGTTTCCACCTTTTTTTTCCCTATACAAATTGTGTTTCATAGAAAAAAAGTTCTTTGCTTGATAAAAAAGTTCTTTACTGAAAATTAATGTTTTTTACTTGAGTTCTTTAAGGTTTCCTTAAAGGACTTTTTTTGTTTAATCTTTATATAGTTTGTGAAATGTTACACTTAAACTAACGGAGCAGTTTAGTTGAAGACCGATGTTTAACTTGTGTTCAATAATCAGGCCAGATTGCTTAGCAGGATTCCAATAAGATCGGTTGCTTTTCTGAAATGATTGGTGCTTGTTTTCGACTATAGTACAATTTAATTGAAGGAAAATATAATAAATTAAATTTTTCTAGAGTTGTTATTACTAAATATATCAACGATAACCTTCCTTTTAAGTACGCAAAAGAGAAAATAATACTATACATAAGAACAAAAATTATAAAAAATAGACTTTCATGATAGAAACAAGACCAATAATTACGTAATAAAGAGTGTAGGGGCCACTTACGAGGAGGGAATAGATGAGAATAAACGATAGTAATGTTGTACAACAGTTAACAAAAAGAAATGAAAAAGCTTTATACTATATCATCGATTGTTACGGAGGTTTGATAAAAAAAGTCATCCAAAAATACTTGTACAATTTAGAATCTATTCAAGAGGAATGTTTGGATGATGTACTACTGCTTATCTGGGATAATATCCATTCATATGACGAAAGTAGAAATTCACTTAAAAATTGGATTGCAGCTATCGCAAAATATAAGGCAATTGATTATCAAAGAAAATACCAAAGATATTTAGAGCAAAAAGATATAGATGATGAGATGGTAAAAAGTTCTTTTGACATAGAAGAACATGTAACAAGAAATATGTTAAGTAGTACTACTGAGAAAATGCTCAGTCACTTAAAGAAAGAAGATCAAATATTATTCATCAAACATTATGCTGAGGAGAAAAATATCGAAGAATTAGCGAATGAAACAGGTTTGGAAAGGTCCGTACTTTATAATCGTTTGTCCCGTGGGCGTCAAAAGCTTCGGTCATTATTTCAATGTAAATCAGTTAGCGGAAAAGAGAATGAGGTGAATAGATGAAAAACTTATTTGAAAGTTTAAATGATGAAAAAATAAATCTATCAGAATTTAAAGACGGTCAATTAGCGGATATCGAAAAGAAAGCTACAAAAAAAAGAATAAAGGTAAAGTTAAAGAGTAGGTCAAGAAATAAAAAACGGATACTTGCTGTAGCAGCTTCGCTAATGGTCATTACAATTTTAGGGATGAATACAAATTATACTTTAGCGAATATACCCGTAATCGCAAACGCACTAGAGAAATTTGTGTATTCCCAAGAAGGTTCTTTAAGCGATTATAAAACAGTCATTGGTGAATCGGTAGAAAGTAATGGAGTGAAGGTGACATTAAATGAAATCATACTAGATGAAGGTCAACTCCTCATTAGTAGTACATTCCATACAGATTTATTGGATAGTGACTTAGCTTATAATTGGTATTCAAACATAGAGGTTTATATAAATGGTAAGAAATTAGATTTCGGGGGAGGTGGAGGTCCCGAAGAAATAACCAATTCAGCAGTGAGTTATTTTTGGGCTTCGGATATAAAAAATATTAATCTTCAAGATAATCAACAAATTAAAATAGTGTTTAATAATTTAGAACGAAGTGATTCAAAGGAATTAATAAAAGGGCAATGGAGTTTTGAAATTACTGCATCCGGTGAAAAACTAATGGCAGATAAGAAATCAATACCAATCAATAAGTATTTTACACTCACGAATGATCAAAAGGTGACCGTAGAAGAGTTAGTATTAACTCCTGTTTCAACAATGATTACTTATAATATGAAGAATATTTCCAACGACCTTTACTTCAGGATTGAAGATCAAAATGGGGTCGAATTGCAAGAATTATCCGGGAGGATTTCAGATTACAGTAGCGTTATTAGATTTAGAGCATTAGAAGAGAATATTACCAAAATTAGGGTCATTCCATATATCTATTCTAATGATACAGGAGTAGATAGAAATGAGGAGATTCTCTATGATGAGGTTTTTGAAATAAATATCAATTAAAGAGTATAAAAATATAATTTATGAATAAATTCACAGTTGTTTGACAATAGGACGCTTTCCTTTAATAAGAAGGCGTCTTTTTGCATAGACAACACATTTAGGGGATTGAGTTTATTAAGGTGTAAAAAAGATTGTGAAGTATTGTACTTAAAGTAACGGGTGCGTTAATCCAAGAAGGATTAACGCACTTTTTTGTTGAAGTTATTAAACTAAGTCAAGGTATGTTTAATAATGGGGGAGATAAAAGATGGAAGGCAATAAGGTAAATAAGCAACTTAAAATGGGATTTGTATTATTTGGAATTTTACTTATATCGGGAAGTATACAAGTTATTTTTTCCCAATATTTTTTATCAATGTGTCGATATCGAAGATGCAGGTTTTACGAATTTATTTAATTTCTTACATAAAAAGGATCGTCAATTGACGATCCCTCTGGATATTATTATTGAGCTGGAGTTTGTTGTGTCTCTAAAATAGCACTCATTTCAGTTTCTGTTAATGGAGCATCAGTGCTTGTTGTAGCATCTAATTCAGCTTGAAGTCTTGTAATATCATCATTTGCTTCTTGTAGCTCAGCCTCTAATGCGTCAATTCTTTGAGCAAGTGTTTCACCATTTGTGTTAGCGGTTGCTACATCTGCTTCCAATGAGTCAATTTGTGAATTTAATCCTTCAATTTGTACATTTAAAGAATCAATTGTTTCTTGTTTTGTATTGCTATCAGAAGTAAGAGTAGCAACTTGACCTTGCAATTCATCTCTTAAAGTTTTTAATTCATTTATTTTATCAACTAATTTATTTTCATTCGTTTCATATATCCCCAAATCACCAGCTTGTTGTTGAATCGTTGTGATGGCATTATTGACAGTATCTGTTCCGTTCCAAGTAGTCATAAGACCTAAAGTAATAGCACCCGTTAAAGCTGTTACACCTGTTACTTTTAATAAGAATGGAAAAGTTGCCATTTATATTATTCCCCCTGTAATTTAGTAGTTTGTAAATTGTTTCGAACCAACGGAGATTAATATATCACGGATTTATTCAAAGTAGAAAGATGCATATTGTTGGAAAAAATCTGGGATATTCAGGCGGTTATCATGTATGAATTTATTCATAAATCTTTACAAAAAAGAAGGACTGTCATTGACGGTCCTTCTGGATATATATCTTGTAGCTACTTTGATCATAATTTAGTTTTGTTAATCTATTTGTTATTGGAAGTTCAGTTTCTTTTCCTTCTAATTTTTGATTTTCAAACAGGCTAAGGAAAACATCAACTATTTCAGGATCAAATTGTGTTCCTTTATGTTTTTTAATCTCATTAATTGTATTTTTCAAATTAATTTGTTTCCGATAGACACGTTTGGTAGTCATTGCATCAAAAGTATCGGCAACAGCAACTATTCTGGCAAATAGAGGGATTTGCTTACCTTTTAAACCCTTTGGATACCCTTTCCCGTCATACCTTTCATGATGATATAAAACAATATCTAAAATACCATTGCTGCTAAAATCTGTAATATATTTTAACATGTTATAACCAATTGTTGGATGGTTTTTGATGATTTTATATTCATCTTCATTTAGACTTCCATTTTTCATTAATACGTGTTCGGGTATTCCAATTTTCCCTAAATCATGAAGTAATGCTCCCTTGTGAATAATTTCGCAACAATCTTTTGGTAATTTCATTTTTTCAGCTATTTGAACAGCATACTTTGCTACATTTTCAGAATGATACATTGTGTAGGTATCCCTAGAATCTAACGCTTTAGTAAGTACAGTTATGAATTTTAAATGATCATCTTTGACTTTTTGAACATAATTCATTAACCCAGACGAGATGAGCGTTATTAAAAGATAAGTGAATAAATGAATTAGGAAATTACCGATATTATAGTTCGAACCATCTGGTATTAGAAAATATCTACATGCCACCACAATTACAGTAAATAAAATTAATATCCATGTAGGTTTATTAAAAAAACCTATTCCGAGGAAAACCACGGCAAAAATATACAATATATAAAGATTATCATTACCATTTAGAAGAGCACCATTAAGTACTACACTAAAAATTAAAAGGGTAAAAAATCCATAACGAAAAAATATCGGTTTTTTTAAAAATTGAGCGAAAGACATAGTTACCCCCAATTTGATTATGATAAATTATACTTTTAGTTTTTACGTCAATACACTTTAAATACGTTTTTTTTCGATATGTATAAGTCATTTTGGTATCCGGTAAATTTGGTACGATGGTGGAGGTGGTCAGGCCAAAGAATATGCGAGATTTTGATTGGTATATCTTTGACCAGGCATCGTTAAGAAGTTTTTGAACTACCATGAAAATAAACTTCTCTAACCCTTAAAAAAGACAATACCAAAGAGAACCCTTCTCATTTGTTTAAAAAAATTGAGAGAATTGCAATTCATTGCTATGGATTGGTTGGCTATCGGTTGCGTTACTTTAAGATTCAACTGCTATTTCGGTGCCATTTTTATTGAACTAACTATCCGAGTAAAATAAAAAATCCGGGTATACCCGGATTTTTTTACTGGTCCGTATCAGCAGCAAGGTCAACGTGATAAATAATAAAATAAAGTAATATTACAAACAGACCACCTATAAAAACATATCTCATTCTTTCAGTCATATCGCCAGGCTCCATGGGCAAATAACAAATGGGTGTGACAATGCCTAAAATAATTGAGATTCCAATAAAAACAATTCCTCCGACGATGCCTTAGGTTTTCCAACGTGTTTTAGTAATAATTGATTATCCTCTATTTTTTCATTCCAGAATTTTTTACCTTTTTCTAATTCTTTTATTACTTCAAGTTATGGCTGTCTAGAAATATTGTAATTATTCCTTTCAGCAGTCCGCTTTTGCTCTTTTCCCGTTCTGTTTGTTTTTTTGAGCGTCAATTTCCTCTTCACTTTTCTTAGGAATAGAAGATGGGAATAGGTTAGGATAATATTATTTGCATATTCGGTTGAGTATTCCATATTTTTCAGTGATTTAGACTTCTTATAAATAGTGTTTGAACAAGAATACCATACCTTAATGCTAAGGTTTTTGAACCTTTTTCAGTGAAAATTGCCATTATTCATAAACTTCATGTGAAACAGTTATTCTTTTGTAGTACAATATACATAATTTATGTTGTGTGGAAAAATGAAATCAGTTCCTATTAACTGTAAGTCCTTTATAAAGTGGCGTACAGGGTTCTTGATTGTCCAGATTTCTACTAATATTACATCCTAGAATTAGGTAGATTGGGACATACCTAGGTACATTTTGAAGGCATAAATAAAATATCCTTTGGATTATTGCAACTCGCTATTTTTTGTAAAAAATTAAAATATCTTTTTGTACCGTGTTTTGCAAAAGACTTTTTGCAATTTATACGAATCTTCTTGTTCTTATAGATAATAAAAATAAAGGAGTAAAGTAATGGATAATAATATTGTTAAAAGTCGATTGAAAAATAATGAAATGATTAATTCAGATTTGTTTTATCGTTCGTTGTTTACTTTTAATCCAGATATGGTTTTTTTTGCAGATAAAGAAGGGATTATTGCCGCAACAAATGAAGGGTTTACGGATGCCCTAGGGTATTCAAAAGAGGAAATTGCCTTATGTCCCTTAGAACAAATTTTCATAGAAAGTGAAGTACCTAAGTTTAGAAATTTATTTAGTAATGCTCTATCAGGAAAAGTTGAACACGTTAATACTGTTTTAGTACAAAAAAATGGTGATCCACTTCTAGTCGATTTTTATCTTATCCCAGCAATATCCTATAAAAATACGATAGGTATATTTGGATTAGCTAAAGATATTACCGAACGTAAAAAAACAGAGGACTTAAATAACTATTTGGTCTATCATGATCCATTAACGAAACTTCCAAACCGTAGATTTCTTAATGAAAAATTAGAGCAAGAAATTGTAATTAGTAAAACATTACAAAAACAATTTGCGCTAATGATATTAAATTTAGATCGTTTCAAGTATGTAAATGATACATTAGGTCATCACATTGGAGACAAATTGTTAAAAGAATTTTCCTTTAGATTAAATGAGATTTTAGGGGAAGAAGATATTCTTACAAGGGTAGATGGAGATGAATTTGTAATTTTAATACGAAACATCTTAGATACAGAGCGGGTCATAGCTTTTGCAAAAATGATGATAAATTCAATTGAGAAGCCATTTTGTATCCACAACTATGAAATTTTCGTTTCTACAAGCGTAGGTATTAGTTTCTTTCCAATTGATGGAGAAGATTATGAAACAATTGTAAAACATGCTAATTCTGCCCTTTACAAGGCTAAAAGTAAAGGCAATAATACGTATCAGATCTATACCTCTTCATTAGATGCAGTGACTTATAAATCATTTAGACTTGAAACGGATCTTAGAAAAGCGTTGAAACTGAATCAGTTCGAAATGTATTATCAACCTAAAATAAACCCAAATAATAATCTAATTATTGGTGCGGAAGCTCTAATACGTTGGAATCATCCGGAATGGGGTATTGTTTATCCTAATGAATTTATTCCCTTAGCAGAAGAAACCGGGCTTATTATTGAAATGGGAAAATGGATTAAAGAAACAGTATGTATTCAAAATAAAAGATGGCAAGATGAAGGGCTGCCAGCAATTCCTATCTCCATTAACCTCTCTGCACATCGTTTTTTAGAAAAAGAGCTGTTAGTGGATATTTCGGAAATTTTAGAAAAAACCAAGCTTGCTCCTGAGTACCTAGAAGTTGAAATACTTGAATCTTTCCTTTTAGAAAATGAGAATTCTATTCTATCCATGTTGGATGAATTAAAGAGAATGGGAATCCGGGTTTCACTAGATGATTTTGGGACGGGATATTCATCACTTTCTTACTTGAAAAAATTTAAAGGTCGAATCGATACGTTAAAAATTGATCGTGCATTTATCAACGATTTAAGTCGTACGGACTCCGAATCCACTAATTTTATTACAAAAACCATTATTGATTTAGCTCATCATCTAAAAATGGATGTTGTTGCTGAAGGAGTGGAAACGAGGGAGCAACTGGAAATATTAATGGAACTCAATTGTAATGTGATCCAGGGTTATTTATACTCGAAGCCTGTTAATGCAGATGAGTTTACTATACTATTGCAAAATAGCAAAATTATAATAGAAGAAGCTAACGAGGAAGAAAATGAAATAACTAATAATAGAAGAGAATATTTCAGAATTAATTTTGATATTCCCTTAATTGCATCCATGACACTTACTAGTATCCATGGAAGAAAAGTTGAACTTGGAAAAGCTGAGGTAATAGTTGAAGACATCGGGGCAGGTGGTTTACGATTTTTATCTGATATAAGACTAACTGTTCATCGAAATATAATTTTAGAATTTGAAACAGAGATATTAGGTAACAATGTAATAATGCAAGGTGTAATTGTCTGGATGAATGAAATGAAATATGAAAGTTATCAGTACGGTGTAGAATTTTTGTTTGATAATGATGATCGTTCTGATTTAACTCAAATACTTAATAAACTAGCAATTGTACTAAGGAAAAATCCTTTACCTTCTGATACTAGTTTCGTAAAAGTAGATAAAAATAACTTTTTTAAAGCAAAGAACAAAGTATAAGGGTTGGCTGTGCCTGCGGAGCGGAAAAAAAGTTTTAAATTAGTTTTAAATAATTATCAAAATCATGTAATTCATTTTTGGGTGTTTAAATTTAGCTTTGATTTTGTAACGTATTTAGATTTAGGTGCCGAAAACATCTTCTTATCATTTATTCCATTTCTTTCAGTTTTTCTTACTTAACTAACGGAGCAGTTTAGTTGAACAAGGACTGCTTAATTAAAGTAATAAGTTTGGACCTAAATAAATGTCTTGGCCGAAAAATTCCCTATAAGGCAGGGAATATTAAAGCATAGGTCACAAAGGGCCTATGCTTTAGAATTAATTTAAAGCTTTCTTCAATGTATCAAGATTTTGTCTCATTATACTAAAGTAATCAGCACCATTTTTAATATCCTCTGCTGTTGCGGATTCAAGGTTATGAAGTGTTAATGCCTCCGCGTTTATTTCTTTTTTTACCATTTCAGCTATTTTGGATGTTAGATTCTGATCGAAAATAACAAACTTGATGTTATGTTCCTTAGCAGTATTGATAATGTTTTTTAGCGCTTTTTGAGTTGGCTCATTTGTCGGTGATAAACCAGAAACGCTTATTTGTTGAATGCCGTATCTTGATTCCCAGTACCCGTATGCAGAATGTGAGACTAAAATTTCTTTATGGGGAGACTGGTCTATGACACTCTTGAATTCTTGGTCTAATTCTAGCAAGTTAGCACGTAATTCATTGAAGTTTTTTTCAAATTCCTCTTTAGCCTCTGGTTTTAGCTGTTCGAGTGTATGAAGAACGTTTTCGGCTAATTCAATGGCTAATACGGGATCTAACCAAACATGTGGGTCAACGTCACCGTGATGATGGTGATCTTCCGTTCCTAATTGGCTGTCATCATGATCTTGATGTGTATCGTGGCTGTGGCTTTCATCAGAATTTTCATCAGAGTGCTGTTCACTGTGCTCTGTTTCTGCTTCGTCATCGCTGTGTTCAATATTCGCCAACTCTATACCATCGATTGTCTTTACCAATTGTACCTTTTCATCTTGCAACGCTTTACTGGCTGCAGTAATAAATCCTTCTACACCAGCCCCTACATATAAAAGAGCATCCGCCTCAGCGATTTCTACCATTGTTTTTGAAGTAGGTTCAAATGTATGAGCATCTGCACCGATAGGGAATACCCCTACGACATCTACGTGGTCTCCACCGATTTTTTCTGTAAAGTCCTGTAATGGATATACCGTTGTAAAAATTTTAAGCTGATCAGAAGAAGTGGAGGAATCGATAACCTCATTTGTGTTTGTTTTCTTCTCCGTGGTGCATCCAAATAAAAGTGTGCTTGTGAATAAAAGTAAAAATGCAAATAGATATTTCGTTTTCATAAGTTCTCCTCTCAATCATAATCATTCCGGTTTACAGAACACAGTTATATGTATATCGTAATCATTCCGATTATACAACTAAAAAAATAGTGGTCTATAGACCAAAAGGTAAAAGTATTTCGTTTATTCTAAAGTAAATCGTAATAGTTACGGTTTACTTTTTTAATAATAAAGCAGAATATAAAATACTTCAAGCTAAAATTTTATTCGTTTCTCGAAATATTTCCTGTTTTATTATTGTTAATTTTTAGAATTTAATTATAATAGGTTATGTTAGAAAGTAATTCTCGAGGGGGAATAAGTATGTCAATTACACAAGGATTAGACACTGCACTTCAAGAAAAGGTAAACCAATTTAAAGAATTAGATCAAAAAATCACGCATCTTAATAGTGTATTAGCTCTTGCAGATTGGGATCAAAAAGTTATGGCTCCCAAAAAAGGTCGTTCCTTATTTGCAAATTCAATCGGCACATTATCTACCGAAATCTTCAAATTATCCATCTCAAATGAAATGGGTGAGTTGCTGGAGGTATTAACAGCGGAAGATGTGAATTCCCAATTGGATGATGTTACGAAAGCAACTGTACGCGAAAGGAATAACTTTTTCCAACAATCAAAAAGCATTCCGTCTGAACTGTACAATGAATATATCGTGTTAACTTCAAATGCAAATGATGCTTGGGAAGAAGCGAGGGAAACAAACAATTTTGAGGTTTTTCAGCCATATCTCGAACGCATTGTTGAAATTAAAAAACAATTTGCTGAGTATTACGGATATGAAGGACATCCGTATAATGCCTTATTAAACGAATATGAGCCCGGATTAACAGTTGAAAAGCTGGACCCACTTTTTGCGGAGTTAAGAAGAAGCAGTATCGATTTATTAAAAAGAATTGATCGTTCAACTTCTAAGCCAAATGGCGAGATTTTTGAAAAAGGGTACGATGTCGAACGCCAAAAAGAGTTTAACCAATTCCTACTTCCGTTAATTGGATTTGATATGAATGCAGGACGACTTGATGAGACAGTACATCCATTTGCTCAAACAATTAACACCGGCGATGTCAGACTCACAACTCGCTATCTTGAAGATAATGTTCGTTCTGCAATTTTCGGTACGATCCATGAAGCAGGTCATGGGATTTACGAGCAAAATATTAACCCTGAATTAGAAGGAACCTCCATCTGTAGCGGAGCATCCTTTGGTATTCATGAATCACAATCAAGATTTTTAGAGAATATGGTTGGTCGTAGCGAAGAATTTTGGAAGTTCTTCTACAAAGACCTTCAAAATCATTTCCCAGACCAATTAGGAAGTCTAGATGTGAAAGATTTTTACCGAGCAATCAATATTGTGGAGCCATCTTTTATTCGTGTGGAGGCAGATGAATTAACATACAATCTACACATCATGCTTCGTTATGAAATCGAAAAAGGCCTTATCAGCGGAGATATTGCTGTTAAAGACCTTCCAAACGTATGGAATGAAAAGATGGAAGAATATTTGGGAGTCGTTCCGCCAACTGACACATTAGGTGTACTTCAAGATGTTCATTGGTCGTTTGGTGGACTAGGATACTTCCCATCTTATTCACTAGGAAACTTATATGCAGCACAAATTTTGAATACGATTAAGAAGGAAATCCCTGACTTCTTTGGCCATATTGAAAGAGGAGAATTCAATGTCATTCAAACATGGCTAAAAGAAAAAATCCATCAATACGGAGTCATATACACTCCTGATGAATTAATTAAAAAAGTCACAGGTGAAAGCTTAAATGCTACATATCTAGTAAATTACTTAGAAGAAAAATATGTAAGGGTATATCAACTTTAATAGGGGTATTGGGCAAGGACCCACTCCTGACCTAACTTTTGAACAGGCACCTCCCGGATAGAGACACATACACTATTGTGCAGACTACCCGAGGAGGAGAGAGAATATGGGAACACAAATGTTTGGTGTTAATCCTGGTTTAATGCAACAGCCTTTTCAAACTGGTGTTTATCCTAGTTATGGCTATCACCATGGTCATGGCGGATTTTATCCAGGCTATGGCTACCACCATGGCTATGGCGGATTTTATCCAGGTTATGGCTATCACCATGGTCATGGCGGATTTTATCCAGGTTATGGCTATCACCACGGTCATAGCGGATTCTATCCAGGCTACGGCAGATAACAACAAGATAATTGGAAGCGAGAAATACCACAGTCCCCGGGCTGTGGTATTTTTGTACCCGTTTTGAAAAAATAGTGAACCTTTTCCGATCCTCATTAGTATAAGAAGTAACAACAAAAATGGGGGAGTGAAAAGAATGACGACGGCATTAGGCATGGTGGTTAGTTCAATCGTGGTAGCGATTCTTGGGACTGTTTTCGCAATCGTGATTGGTTCTTTGAATAAAAAGGTTGTCCGTGATCATAAGGGGAAAATTGATTTTTCTAAAACAAACATCTATTTTTATTGGTCAAGATGGGATACGATTATTACGATAGCAGCTGTGTATACATTTTTATGTATAACTGGACTTTTGGTTTTCCTTTTACGAGGGGACACAATCAACAGTCCAATTATCCAGTTTTTCATGCATCAGACCTTTGTCTTCAGTTTGATGACTTTTATTTGGTTCATTTCTAGGCTTGCTTATGTATATAAAGGTATAAAAGAGCGGTGGTCAGATGAGTTACAGTAACGTAGAAGAGGCACTTCTGCAACTTCAACAAGGGGACAAGGAAGCGTTGGAGATCATATACAATGTGTATAAAGCCCCTCTCTATCAGTTTATCTATCGGTATACGAATAACGAACAGCTCAGCATCGACCTTGTTCAAGACACCTTTGTAAAGCTGCAACGCAAATTTCATCAATTTGATCCTGAAAAGGGAAAGATTAAAACCTACCTCTACCAGATTGCCTATAACACAATGATGACAAGGCTGAGGCGACAGAACCTATTTCGTACCTTATTACCGATTCTGGCAGATCGATATCCACATCAAGAAAACTCCGATGAAAAAATAACCGTTCGAACTGCAATTCAATCACTTCCGGAGGATTTACGAGCGATTGTGTTGCTAACCTACTATCATGACCTTACACAAAAAGAAATCTCCATGATCCTGCATATCCCAGTCGGAACGGTAAAATCTAAGCTACATCGTGCGTTGAAAAAACTAAGAGTAGAATTAGAGGTGAATGAGGATTGAATCACGACCAATTTGAAAAAGAATTAAAAGAAAAGCTCGATCAATTCACCATAGAAGTCCCAGATTTCCCAATGAAAAAATCAAGACTCAGCTGCATGGCAAACTGGTTTTTTAACCCGGTATCAATACCGTTCCCAGAAATCGGCTATAAAAAAGGTGCATTTCTAACGATTACATGGCTACCGGTATTGTTATTGCCATTAACGTTCGTTTTGTTTTTGTGATGAAGTGCCTTTGAAGGATAGATTAAAAACAAACAAAAAGCAGTGAAATTTTACAAATGAGATTGCGCTGCTTTTTGCATTTTTACAAAGAACTATATGGTGAAATTAGTAAATGGGTATCATATGAAACAAATTATCTGTACGACCCTGTTTGTTGTACTTTTTGTAGTTTTTCATTAAGCGTCAAGCAGGTTTGTCAATAAGGGCAACCCAATACAAAGTTTTTTTATATTGACTGTCACAAAATCCTTTCCACATTCGTTTTGATTACAGAACAAATATGGGAGGGATTTTTATGTTTAAATATGATGTTGCAGTTGTGGGTGGAGGATTGGCTGGGTTGACAGCAGCAAATGTATTGGCAAGGGAAGGAAAAAAAGTCGTTGTTTTGGAAAAATCGAATCGTCTAGGTGGAAGGGCAATGACAAATGATAAAAATGGGGTTCTAATGAACTTGGGACCGCATGGATTGTATATGTCAGGGGATGCTACAACCATTTTAGCTGAACTTGGAATATCTCTTCCAGGTGAGAATGCTTCGAAAGATACTCATATTCACGGCATTTTAAATGATGCTGTTCATGTCATTCCAACTGATTTTTCATCGATTATGTCATCAACACTTCTATCGTGGAAAGCTAAATTTATATTCGGAAAATTAATGATAAAGATGATGAAATTAAATACTAATTTCATTCTAGAAGTTAGCCTTAAGGAGTGGGCAGATTCTGAAATTTCCGATCCGATGGTGAGGCATATATTTTATTCGATTTGTCGATTGACTTCCTATACGAATGCCTCGACCTTACAGCTTGCAAAGCCAGTTTTGAAGCAGGTGAAGCGATCTTTAAATGCGGGTGTCCTGTATGTTGATGGAGGTTGGGAAACGATTGTTCAACAACTTAGGAAGAAGGCAGAAGCGTGGGGAGCTGAAATCGTAACGAATAAAAATGTAACAAATATTGAGCATTATGAGCAATATCAAATCATACAATGCTCAGATGGTACGGTCATTCACGTTCCTGATTGTATCGTTGCAGCCCCACCAAAAGAGGCCAAGAACATGATAAATGGTGCAGAACTTACGTCGTTACGGCTATGGAATGAACAAGCAATTCCTGTTACGGCATGCTGTTTAGATCTAGGGATGAAAAAGTTGCCTAATCCAAAACATCAATTTGCGATAGGGCTCGACCAAGCTTTGTTTTTCACGAACCAATCAAGGGCTGCAAAGTTAAGTGAAGACGGGACATTAGTTGTAAGTTTAGTAAAATACCAAAATCCAATGGAAGAAATCAACGTACAGGCAGATAAGCAACAATTAGAATCAGTAATGGACCAGCTTCATCCTGGATGGCGAAAAGAAGTCGTGGTGCAACAATTTTTACCGAAAATAACGGTATCGCATGATTTTCCACATGTAAAACGAAAAGGAAATCCGGGTCCAAGCATTCCTGAAATGAAAGGAATCTTTATAGCAGGAGATTGGGCAGGACATGAAGAAGTATTAGCTGATGCTGCAGTTGCGAGTGGAAAGCGTGCAGCTCAAGAAATCTTAAAAACAAACAAAATGATTTTAGCAAAGGAAGGATAATCGTTTTGGAGACTGAACAATTGTATCAGACGTATAAACCTTTGTTATTTTCGATCGCCTACCGAATGACGGGAAGTGTTTCGGACGCAGAAGACCTTGTACAAGAGGCGTTCCTAACGTATAACCGTGCCGGTAGCGAAAAAGTCATTGAAAACAAGAAAGCCTATTTATGTAAGATTGTGATGAATAGTTCGATAGACAAATTACGATCGGCCGCTAGTAAACGTGAGGTTTATGTTGGAGAGTGGCTGCCAGAACCATTGGTAGATACGGGAAATGACCCACTTCAAACGTATTTGAAGAAGGAATCTATCTCGACCGCTTATCTCTTACTTTTGCAGCAGTTATCTGAAGATGAACGAGCTGTCTTCCTATTACGAGAAGTTTTTAAGTATGGCTATGAAGAAATTGCAGCTATTATTGAAAAATCTTCTACTAATTGCAGGCAGATTTTTCACAGGGCCAAAAAAAGCATGGAGAACCGCCCAAAAGCTTCCAGATTGGATTTCCAATCGATGAGAAACAGCATAGAAGAATTCACGATGGCGCTACAAAAAGGAAATATCCATAAAATGCTTGAGTTATTGAAGACAGATTCTGTATTTATTTCTGACGGAGGTGGCAAAGTAAAAGCTGCGCTAAATCCAATCTATACATCAGAGCGAATTGTATTGTTGTTTACAAACATTATGAAAAAACTGCCTGAAAACGCAAGAATGGAATTCAAAGTTGTAAATGGATATCCGGGCGTTGTCGTATCAATTAATGGCTTTGTCGCTTATGTCATCTCGATGGAGTTCCAAGACGATAAAATTTGGCGCATTTATATGGTGGCCAATCCGGAAAAATTGGTGCACTTGCAAAAAATAAAGTAACGTTGGGTAAAATTGGGAGGGTCGGCAAATGATTGAGAGAAAGGTAGAATCATCAAAAGGAACGGTCTATTACTGGACGAATGAAATCGTTCCTCCACAAGAATTTGCTATTGTTTTTTGTCATGGATTAACAGCCGACCACACCCTTTTCGATAAACAAGTCGAGCATCTATCCGCTGAATTTAAGTTGATCACTTGGGATTTTCCTATGCATGGAAAATCAAGGCCGTACGAGGATTTCACTTTCGCAAATGTAAATGAAGGGATACTAGCTATACTTGAACAGGAAAATATAGAAAAAATAGTCTTAGTGGGGCAATCTGCAGGAGGTTATATTTCCCAATCCTTTATTCAAGAATATGGAGACAAGGTAATAGGGTTTATAGGTATAGGCACAACTCCTTTTGGTAAAAGATATTATAAAAAAACGGAACTGTTTTGGATAAAACATTATTCTACTATTGCCAGACTGTACCCATATAATTATTACTGTAAAGCAGGTGCAAAAGCTATTACAGTAACTGATGAAGCAAGGAAAAGTATGTACAAAACCTTAGTGAGTTTGGGTAAAAAAGACATGTTGAAGGCGGCTAGTGCAGTTTATGGTGAGTTTTTGAAGATAGATGATGAAGTTCAATTTAATTGTCCAGTTTTGATTACTTATGGAGAATATGACAATACTGGTAATATTAAAAAATACTGTAATAGCTGGGCTGATAAGACGGGGTATCCGTTAAAAGTTATTTCTAGGGCATCCCATAACGCAAACTATGATAACTATAAGGAGTTTAATGGACTAGTTGTTTCTTTTGTTCAATCAATAAAGAAGGATTTTTGAAACATTTATGGAATATTTAAGTAACAGGTTTGTGGAAGATAAAATAACAGGGGTGAGTTCTAAATAAATTGGATATACCTTGTTTTTATAATAGTAATGACAGGATTGGGAATTTGGGGATTGTTAGCTAGAGCGAAATGGTTAGAGGCACAATCTAAAATAATAAAAAGGGAAAAAATTCAAATACATGACATCGGAGACGAACGGGTTTGCTTGTGAGATGCAAAACGGTAAGCGGAGAAATTTCGCTTATTTAAGAAATAGTACTGAAAATAGATTAAATAGACGGAAGGATTCCGACTATGGACTCGAAAAATGTAAAAATGAGTCATTTTTCTCTGCTTAATCGGAAAGTTTCCGCTTATATACACTAATTCGAGCTCTATTCTGCAGCCAACCGGAAAAACTCCGCTTATATTAAATTTCACAGGTTACTTAATTATAGTCCACGTTCTAAATTACACACATAATCCGTTAATCAGAGACATTAGGGCGCTTACCTTAAAAAAAGGAAAAGTGCCCTTTTTGTTGAATTATAGAATTAACAGTGCAGGTTGGTTGAAGAAGGAATTTAATGTAATCAAAAAAGTAAAAACATTAGTGAAGGGAGCAAGTTTAGTATGATGATAAAAGGTTTCGGGGGTATATTTTGGAGAACTAAAAATCTAGATGCTATTAAAAAATGGTACAGTGAAGTGCTGAAAATTGAAATAAATAATTGGAATGGGACGATTATTAAACCTCATTCAGAAAATGAAACGATCTTCTCTTTCTTTACTGAAGATGACACTTACTTTCCAACGGAACAGCAAGTGATGTTAAATTTCGAAGTTCATAATCTAAACGAGATGATTGAGCATCTTGAACAACTTGGTGTACCTCTTGAAAGGGAAAAGCAGGTTGGTGAATTTGGTAAGTTTATTTGGATTAAAGATCCTGAAGGTAGACTGGTTGAGCTATGGGAGAAATAATGGGTTGTAATTGTTGAACAAACGGGGCTTGAGATAAAAAAGGAGTTGTAGTTTCAGCTCCTTTTTCTTGTTCAGGTAAACGGGGGCAGGATAACATAACAAGTTTATCAAATTCATAAAATTATTAATAAACTCATTGTCTTTTTGAGAGGGTGTTATCATGGAGAATAAAAAGGGATTATTATTATTTTTTTCAGTAGTGATTTTGAGTATTAGTATTATAATAGCATCTAAGTATATTTCAGATGCTATTAATAATGTAGGGATAGGTTTATCAGGTTCAATTTCAAACACTAGCACGTATTCAAATGAAAATTATGAGCTAGTTGTGAACGACGGTTGGATGTATTTAATTGACACAAACAGCGGTACGATTTGGAAAAAAGCAGACAATGATGATCCAGATTCTAAGTGGGAAGTAGTGAAACATTTTACCGAATAATGCTTTAATATAGTTTTTTTACAAAAGGGTGGGTTGATCTAAGAAGGATTAACCACCTTTTTTGTTGAATTCCTTTATTGAACAAAGAAGGACATTGAAGTTACTGCTAGGAGGATAATATTGCATCTGATGAAAAAGTGGATTTTTTGGTTAGTATTGATTGTGATTATTGGCATTGTTTTTGTATATTCAAGACCATTTCTTCTGAAAAATGAAGGGTCTGAAATAAAAGTTGTTTCTAATATAGCTAAAAGAGAATCCCCTGTAAAGAAAATCAGCACCATTGATATCAATGAAGATCAGATATTTCAAGGAGACTTGCTGTTAGTTAACAATACCATTCCAATACAACAAGTTAGTATTAAAAAAGATATCGTACCATTAATTTCAATAGCGGAATTGAAGAAACAATTCGGGGCAGGTATTGATGATATCTCTTTGTCAATGGAAGTGGCGCTCGAATTTTCCAAGATGATGAAGGCTGCGAAAAAAGATGGGTTGCTTCACTTTTCTGTGAATAGTGGATTTCGTAATTTTCAAGAGCAAGAAAAACTCTATAAAGAAATGGGATCTAGTTACGCCTTACCACCGGGGTATAGTGAACATAATCTAGGGGTATCAATCGATGTTGGTTCAACCTTAATGAAAATGGAAAATGCACCAGAAGGGAAATGGATGGAAGAACATTCTTGGAAATATGGATTTATTCTGAGGTACCCAAAGGACAAAACACAGATTACCGGGATTGAGTATGAACCTTGGCACTTTCGCTATGTAGGTTTACCCCATAGTGCAATTATGAAGGAAAAGAATCTTGTATTAGAGGAATACATAGAATATCTGAAAAAGGAAAAGACCGTGAAGACAACCATTGATGAAACTGAATACCTCGTCTCATACCATCTTGTTTCAGAAACACTAGAAATTGTAGAACCAATCCTCGCTCAATATGAGATTTCTGGAAATAACCTCGATGGAGTCATCGTAACAAGGTCTCGGTAACATAAATAAAATTTTTTAGACGGGGAGTAAATTTAATGGGGAGAATTATAATTGCAATTATTTTAACGGTTTTGGGTGGAATTCTTGGAAGTATGTTTTTAGAACCGCCACAATTTGCAAACATCATTTCGATTGCAATTATGGGGGGATTTATTTTGGCAGAGATTCAGCGTAAAAATGATAAATAGGTTCTGCGCAAAATCTAACAATCTTCGCAAGGCAAGAATTAATTGGTCGTCTTATTTTAGACTTTGGTATTATATTTGGAATACTGTGTAAGTATTGAAATGATCGATATCCAAGTAACGGGGCTCGATAGTTGAAGATAGAATTTCATCAAAATACTATAAAAAAGGTGATAAGAAGAATGAATGCATTTAAAAGAATAAGAGATGCTTACGTTATTTGGCATGCCAATCGTATTAATATTCCCGAATTTGATTCAAGCATTATAGTAAGAAAAAAAGTTATCTTTTCTGGGAGAGTTCAAAAAGTAGGATTCCGTTTGGAATTGTTTGCTCTTGCTCAAAGATTGAAATTAACAGGATGGGTAAAAAACTTAGAAGATGGAAGTGTAGAAGCAGAACTGCAGGGGGAAGAATCAAAGGTAGATTTTCTAATGAAATCCATGAAGTCTTTGAAACGTGCATCTGTAAAGAAATGTGATGTCATAAACATTCCTAATAGTAAGAATAGGGAAGACTTAACAATAGTAAAATAATCAAGTAAGTCTAAGTAAGAAAAACAGAATAAACTATTCTGTAGTCTCAGAATAGATGTTAATAGCTTCTTAGTTAAGAAAAGAAGCGCAATAACACGCTTCTTTTCGATGGATGTTTAATTCCGATGATACAGATTGGGAAGGATTAGTATCCGCCGCCCATGAATCCAGTACCAACGATGATTAGTAGGATGAAAAGCACAACGATTAATGCAAATCCCATACCCATGCCGTGTCCACCTTCGTAGCCCATAGTAACACCTCTTTCTTCAAAGATATCATAGTGTATGAATCAACAATATGATTCTACATGGACAAGAGTGGAATTTAGCAAAAATGAGAATTTCGTCTATGATGCAGGCTAGGGGTCGCAACTTCATCCTTCTCGGGCAATCAAAAATTTTGCAGACAGTTCCTTTGACGAGTAAAGCAAAAGGCACCACTAGTTCATCTCACTAGTGGTGCCTTTTTGTACACAGGACTTTGATTGAACCGTCCCCGTGCTCCACCTTTATTAATGAATGTCTTGAATGACTTTCTCTAGGAATTCACCCATTCGCTTTACGGCAGGCTCTGAAAAATCAAAACTGACTCCAGTTTCTTCATAAATAGCTGCGATGGATTGATTGTAGTCTGCACTTGCTCCTTTTTTAAAGGATTCCACAGCTTGCTCTGGGTCTTTCTGATAATTCTCAAGTAATTGTAGAGCACCGAGCATCGAGATCGAGTATTCAATATTATAGAAAGGAACCTCGAAATAATGAAGGGTGCCTGCCCAACTCATCCCGATTTCTTCCTCCAGTCCAGAAGTATCAACAGGGTTTAAACCATACCGTTTTGAGATTTCAAAGTATTTTTCATCACGTTCTTTGGCGGTGTGGTTAGGATTCGTATACATCCAATGCTGGAAGAGATCCCCTGACAATGGGCCGTATAACATTGTAAATGCCCGTCTTAGCTCTTCACGCTGGGCGCTCTTAAAATCTTCTTCGTCTGGATAAAAACGATCAAGTTTATCCAATAAAAGCAATTCCATCCCATGAGAAAACAGTTCAGCAACTTCCATTCGCATTTGGTAGTCTTCAATTGGACCGTGCTCGGAAAACTCTAGGTACCCATTCACCGCATGGCCCATTTCATGAATTAATGCAATTAGTGAGAAAAAGGATGGACTAAAGTTCGCAAAAACAAAAGTATCCCCTGAAACAGGTAAGCCGGTACAGAAACCACCTGGACTTTTTCCTTTCCGATCTCCAAGATCTAGTAATCCATGCTCCCTCATGTAATCGAAGCGGTCTGCAAAATATGGATCAGTCTTCCCTAGAATCTCAGAAACGCCATCCATAAGAGTAGACACTTCGGAGTATGGTGGGTTTTTCATCAATTTAGCAGTGTTATCCCAAGGGCGATAGGTATCGACACCAAGCTTGGATTTAAAAACATCTGCAAGTCGATTCCAAGCAGGGATAATATGTTTTTCTACATTTTCATGAAAGTCATAACAATCTTGGACACTATACTCACGATTTTTGACTACAAACATATAATCACGATAATTTTCAAAGCCTGCATTTACAGCGATTTGATGGCGTAGTTGAACAAGTTCATCCATGATGGCATCCATATCAGGCTTAATTTGACGAAAGGCTGACCCCATCTTGTGATAAGCTTTTTCTCTTACTGCTCTGTCTAGATGATCGAGTTGGGATTGGATAAACGGAAAAGGCTTTTCCTCTCCCTCCCATTCAACTGTTAACCCTCCCATAATTTCACTATACTTAGTAGCGAGTTCTTGTTCTTTAACCATTAATGGAATGTTTTCTTCTCTGAACAGTTTAACTTTTGACTCGCGAACTCGTCGCATTAAACCATAGCGTTTTTCATCTAATTGATGTAAATAAGGAGACTCACAGAATTTCTCATTCAGTTTTGCTTCATATTTCATTAAAAGTGGTTGGATGACTTGCTGATCGTGAAGATACGTCGACTTGATTTCTGCATCTTCAGTGTTTCGGTAGAAGTCGACTTGGTGACCCGTCATTGCCTCCTCGATTTTAATCATGAAATCCCTTTCATCTTTTAACCACTTTTCTAGGGCAGATACGGATTCGATTGGAACCTCAAGTAAACTTTGAATCTGAGTTTCTACCCCTTCTACATCTTGTAAATCAATTAATTCTTGATAATAATTCTGACGTGAATCTTGTGACATGAATAACTCCCCTTCCTCATTTTAATTATATCTATAATTATATTATCGAAATCTAGTTCTTATATCTAGTTTTTTCAAGACTAGGGTTGAACAAAGTAACGAGCGCGGTAATTCAAGAAGGATTATCGCTTATTTTTGTTGAAGTTACTAAAATATAAAAAAATTAAAGTTTGAGATAGAAAGTAGGTTAATAAATGATTCCGTTAGTATATGACCAAATTAATCGCTGGGGCAAAGACGATGAATTCTTTTTAGCCCTATTAAAAAAAGTAAATGTAAAAAAAATTGCTGATTTGGGTTGCGGAACAGGAAGATTGACATCTCATTTTGCGAAAGCGGGCTATCATATTACAGCTGTTGACCCGAATGAAGAAGCAATAGGATATGCGAAAAACAAAGAGTACCCAATTGAGGTGACTTGGATTGTCGGAGATAGCTCACATTTACAAACCAATATGTTTGATACTGTGATCATGACAGCAAATGTTGCGCAAGTATTTCTTACAGATAAAAGTTGGCAACACGTCATTTCAGATGCTTATCGAGCGTTAAAACCAGGCGGACATTTTATTTTTGATACTCGTAACCCATTAGCAAAAGCATGGGAACAGTGGGAAAAAGATATGACACCTGATTTAGCAAGAAATGAGGAGACTGGCGAGCCCCTTGAGATTTGGACAGAATACGAGGGGTTTGTGGAAGATGTTTTTACGTTTTATGAAACGGTGAAAAATGCACGTTCGGACGAAGTACTCATTCATGAAAAAATGCAGTTAAAATTCCGAACACAAGAAGAAATCTATGAATCATTGCAACAAGTAGGCTTTTCGCAAATCCAAGTTTATGGTGATTGGGAGTTTAAGCCTGCAACTGTCGAAAGCAAATCCTTTATTTTTCACAGCGTAAAATAAAAATAAGGGATGAAAATCTTGAAAATAATTGAAACGAAGAGGCTGTATTTAAGGGAATTGGTCTTAGAAGACACAGAACAGTTATCAAAGGTTCTTTCTGACCCAGAATCTATGCAATATTATCCTGAGCCATTTAGCATAGAGAAGGTGGAAAAGTGGATTCATTGGAATCTTGATAATTATAAAACGTATAACCATGGATTATGGGCTGTAATTATAAAAGATGGAGAAAAGTTAATAGGAGATTGTGGAATCACCATGCAACTAATTGAAAAAGAAACAGTACCAGAGATTGGATTTCACATTATTAAAGACTATTGGAATAAGGGATATGCAACAGAAGCGGCAATTGCTTGTAGGGATTATGCGTTTAGAGTTTTAAATTATCCCAAGATATTCTCGTATACCACGGTCAAAAACATTCCGTCACAAAAGGTAGCAGAGAAAATGGGGATGCAGGAATATAAGTTATTTGAGAAAAATGGAGAAAAACAAATTGCCCAAGTAGCCTTTAATACTATGAAGTGTCCAAATAGTGATTAGTCAGTATTTGAACCAGTGTACTTAAACAAAAGGGTGCGTTGATCTAAGAAGGATTAACCACCTTTTTTGTTGAAGTTATTGTACTATCGAGGCAGGATGCGAAACTTGGTTAAAGGGGGCTTTAAAATTGTTAAAGTTTTTGCAAATTATTTTATCAATAACAGTTATTTCACTTGCAGGATATGGAATGATTACTGGGGATTTTATGTTTCAACCATATATGATGTTGTTTTTGGGGTTAACAATGTTGGTTATAGGATTAAGACTATTTCAAAAGGGAGAAAAGTTTTACGGTTGGCTAAGTACTGTTGTATTTATATTTATTTTAATTGTATCGATTATAGTTTTCTTATCGCAGTAACCAGTACATGCTTGTACAGCAGTAATTCTTTTTTCTTCTTCAAGTAACGAAGCATTTAATGAACAGTTATCTTAAATGAAGGATTTTTGGATTTGAAGTCGAATGTTATATATTAGCATAAATGTTTGGAGGTCCCTTATTTGTTACTTTACTTTTGATATATCATCTCCCTACTAATTAAAAAATAATTTAGGAGATGATATTGATGATATACAAAAATGGTCTTAACGATATTTCGTCTGATATGTTGAAAGGTTTTTTTGTGGATTGGCCCAATCCTCCAAGTCCGCAAACTCACTTAAAATTGCTAAAAAACAGCAGTAAAGTAGTCATTGCGTTAGATGAGACAACGAATCAAGTTGTTGGATTTATTACTGCAATTAGCGATGGGGTTCTATCTGCCTACATTCCGTTCCTTGAAGTTTTGCCGGAGTATAAAAATAAAGGCATTGGCAAAGAACTGGTAAAACGAATGTTAAAAGAACTTGATGATATCTATATGATTGATTTGTGTTGTGATGATGATCTAGTTCCTTATTATGAGAAGTTGGGAATGATAAAATCAAATGGAATGCTCGTAAGAAATTACGAAATGCAGTCGGGTACTTCAAACAAATAAATATCCAAGTTTTTTTCTGCAAAAATACTAAATTCCTATAAATCAATTGTGATTCAGTTTTTTAACTACACTATCTGAATTACTTTAAGCCGCTTCGGTGTGCATTGTTTTGGTTCCATAGAAGAAATAAAGAAAATATAGGCGGGGAAGGTGGCCACTCCTTCTTTGGCGAACGAAGGCATTACTGGAATGAACAGGGTAATGCCTTTTTTTAAATCGGCTAAAGCAGCGGGTAATTTACCAATATCCATAAATGGTTGTATATGAATAGACTTTCATTTTGAAATTTTATCTCCATATTTACTATTTAATAAGATTTCCTCCGCAGACAATCTAGTCCAATTATCGATCGAAGTGGAGGGGTTATTTTCCAAAAAGGAATTCATTATTTGGAATCCAATCTTGTAGTTGGTCCAATGGGGGATTCCTTTGTTTGGATTTCCAAAATAATCGTTTATTATTAATGAGTCGATTGACCATAAATCATCTTCCGAATTTTCCCACACCTCTTTTTCTGTTTGGGCTGAAAGTGGTTCAATCCACGGTATATTAATATCGGGGTAAAGACTTTTGGCAAAAGTGTCCGCTTTACCTTCATGAATTATTGAATCTAATAAAGTGTTCTTCCAGTTTACATTTCCGCCCTCCATATAAATAGTATGATGATATTCATGTGCAACACTATACTCCAACAAATCCAAATTAAATGAAGATGGATCAATCTGTATTATGATTACATCCTTAACTGCTAGCCCAGCAGTGCCACCCATTAGATTGATATCATACATGTCATCCGGATTAGGAGGAAATAAATACACTCTCTTATTCTCGCCTGGAAGGGTATTAGATGATTTAATCAAGGCTTGTTCTATTGTTTTATTTATTTCATCTTGATTATTAATTAGAGAATATACAAATTCCTCCAAAGTTTTAATGTTTTTAGGAGTTGCAAAAGCCCAATGGTCCTTTAGCCAAAACCCCTTTCCTTTACCTAAAGTATCTAATTGAAATGGTTCGACAACTTTTTGATAGTAATGTTCTTCCATCTTCTCGTGTTCTTCAATTTCTGAAACGCTTTCCAAGTAATCTAATATTTGACTATAAAAGGGTATAATTCTAAACTCCTGATTGCCATTCTTCACAATGACAGGGTTCTTTATATTTAGATCCTTAGGTGATTCAACCTCTATTGTTTTATTAGAACAACTGATAAGTAAAACGGTTATAATAATAAAAATGATTAAAGTAATTAGCCTTTTAATTTTAATCATCTCCCAATTTAAAAATCACTTTTAGTATACTTTAAATTTCCTTTTCTTCCAATTGTTTTACAAATAGATTAAAATAATTGTATCGTAAAGGGTACCATTGATACCTTCAAGCATTTGTTTAGTTAAATAAAAACCATTTTTAATCATGTGGTTATTTGTTACAAATAGTGTAAAATTACACTAAATGATAATGAACTACCTTGGAATTAAAATGGGGGAGTCGGCATTGAAAAAAGGTCATTTTTTTATATGGGTTTTAATGATTATTGCTACGGCATTAGGCATATATGGACAATATTTCGCCTATCTTTTGGAAGACATAACGAATACTGGTCATGTTGTATATTACTTAACTTTCTTTACCGTTTTTAGTATCCTTATTTACTTTGTTATCCCATTATTAGCATATTTGATGATCAAGTTTGAAAAAATTGATGACAGATTTACTCCTTTATACATATTTATATTTGGTATGGTAGGGATATTTGTATCCTTACGGTCATTTTTTGTCTGTGTGATGTGGTGGGGCTAATTCTTCTAAAACAGAAAAAAGAGTTAGAAAATTCCTATTTATGTGCTTACACTAAATGGTATTCTTAAAGAAGTGGTAAGAAATGGGTGAGTAAATGGAAAGTTGGAAGAATCCTACTCTATTAATATCTGGAATTGGTATTTCATTTTTAGGGAATTGGATTTATTTGATTGCCCTTAATATTTCGATTCTAAATTTGACAGGATCTGCGGCAGCAGTTGCAGGACTATATATGATTAGACCAATCGCAATTTTGATTACAAATACTTGGTCGGGTAGTGTAATTGATCGAGTAAACAAAAGAAGACTGATGATATTTATTGATATTGTTAGAGGGTTTTTGGTATTCATAATTCCTTTTTTCGGAACACTATGGCTTATTTATTTTATTTTGTTATTGATTAATATGGTTGGAGCCTTCTTCGGACCTAGTTCATCTGTATACATCACAAAATTAATCCCAACAGAAAACCGAAAAAGATTTAATTCCATTATGAGTATGACAAATTCAGGTGCATTTCTGATAGGGCCAGCAATTGCTGGAATTCTAATTATGTATTTCGGTACAGAGCTGTGTATCGTAATTAATGCCATTACTTTTATTATTTGTGCGTTCTTCATTTATCTACTTCCAAACGTAGATAGGAAAGTTAATAGTGTTCGAGATCCAATTCGTTGGCAAACCCTTTTGAATGATTGGAAGGCAGTTAGAGAGTTTGCTATGAATGCTAAATTTTTCATTTTAGTTTACATAATTTTTCAAAGTGCAATGTTAATTGGATTTGCATTAGATTCACAAGAAGTTACATTTATAAAACAAATCCTTCAATTATCGGATCGTGATTACGGATTAATCGTTAGTATAACAGGAATAGGTGCAATAACAGGTGCATTTATATCTGCAGTATTAGCGAAGAAAGTGCCGCTAAAAATCTACATAGGTGTTGGGATGCTCCTAACCACAATTGGTTATGTATGCTTTTACTCATCATATAATTTTATAACTGCAACCGCTGCATTTATATTTTTAGGTTTCTTTATGGCATTTGCCAACGCAGGATACGCAACTTATTTTCAAAACAGTGTTCCAGTTGGGATAATGGGGAGATTTGGTAGTATAGCAGATATGCTTCAAGGAATTATACAAATTGGATTTACTCTCATTTTAGGGATATTTGCTGAGTGGTTCTCATTACAATTTGTGTGTCTTACTTTTTCAATAGCAGGAACTTTATTTGCTCTAGTCCTTCTTATATCGGTATTAATACCATCAAAAGCTCATTATTTTATAGAAGATGGTAAGGGGAGGCCATAGGAAGAATGTCAAAAAGATAATTACAAATACCAAGAAGAATCAAGGAGATTAAATAAATGAGTACACCTGTAATTCGGACTTATAAAGATGCTAGTGATTTAAAACGAATGCAGAAACTTACGCAAGCTATATGGACACTGGAATCCAATTACCATATTGGCGATTTAGCTTGGCAACGCCATCGACATGCTGGGCATGAGGATGAATGGATTACTGCAATTTGGGAAATGGGTGATAAACCAGTGGCTTGGGGATGGGTAAAACTACCTGGCAGTTTAATGTTTCAAGTTGACCCTAATTTTTCTGAATTATCCAAGGATGTTATTGATTGGTTTGATAAAATGACCGAAACCGATGAACAAAGAGTGACCGTCCTAGAAACTGAGTCCCATCTTATTTCAGCCTTAAAAGATTCTTTATTCAACTCATTAGAAGAAACTCCTGAAGTCCTCTCAAAAATTTCATTAGATAGTCCTTTCCCTGTAAATTTGCCCGATGAATTTAAAGCACGACATCTCAAAGGGGAAGGGGATTTAACAAATAGGGTGGGAGTACAGAGGGCTGCATTTTCGGGATCAAGAGTCACAGAAGAAAGCTACCGGAAAGTTATGAATACCTATCCTTACGATTCTTCTCTTGATTGGGTAATAGAATCCCCTAATGGTGAGTTCTCGGCATTTTGTTTAATTTGGTTTGATGAAATGAATAAGGCGGGTTTACTGGAGCCTGTGGGAACCGATCCAAGATTTTGGAGAATGGGATTAGGCAGTTCCGTTTGTAAGCTTGCACTCAATGCTTTGCGTGATAAGGGGGCAAACACTGCCATTGTTGTTTGTACTTCCCCTAAAACCACTGAATTTTACAAGTCTATTGGGTTTGAACCATTTGCCCAAACAAAATCATTTCATCGTCTTAAAAATACTTTATAAATTTCGCTTTTCTTCTTCAACTATCGGGTAGCGATAGTCCAAGAAAGATTATCGCTTATTTTTGTTGGGTAGATAAGCTAGGGTGGCAGATTTAAAGAGTTATCCCCTGCTATGGAATGTAACTATTTTAAGGTAATTTTGTCTGTCCCTTATAAGGGGCTATCAAAATGAAATTTGTAAAACTACTTTTTTCATTAAGTATCTTTTTTATATTTTTAGTTGGGTGTAGTAGTGCTACCGGTAATCCAACTCCAAAAGACTTTTTAAAGAATGATCATGCAGATATTTTTCTACTTGATGGCTATGTATTTTCCAACGTCCAAGATGTTGAATGGGTAACAGAATTGGAATATGAATTAGGAGAGCAAGTTGGTGAAATAACAAAGCAAGCATATAAAGCATTCAATTTTAAAAATGGAACAGCTAATAAACTGCCAGTTGGAACGATGATTTTCAATACAAATACCCCAGCATACATTGCAATTGGTGATGGAGAAGAAATACCATATTTAAAAATGGTTGAAGGTTAACATGTTATTACGATAAGGTTTCATTTTTCTGTCACTTAGCCTATGTTTTTTTATTTGCGGTTTTCGGAGTTCTTTTTTTTATCTTTTTAATTGGAGGAACCCATGACAAAAAGAAATAAAATAATAATAATAACTAGAATACTGTTTTTATCAGCTTGCATGATTACTGGATACACCGTATTAAAAAAACAGTTACCATTCCTTTTGGAAATAAAACATCGTGATTATCTTCAAAAAGAGGAATCATTTTATACTTTATATTATGACGGTAGTGAAGAAGACAAAGTTAATAAGCTTGTCAATGTGCAGAAGCTTTTGCACACCGAAACAAACCGATACCATTTGGGGGGGAACGTTTTCATTGTTGAATTATCGTGGCAGAAGAGTTGAAGATGGATGTTTAACTTGTGTTCAACAATCGGGCCAGATTCTTGAAGAATGGATTGTACCTTTATTATCAATAATTTAAAACTAATCACGATAAACCGTATCATAAGTAAATGAGGTTTTTATCAATCACCCTATCCTTCCAAAAGGAGAGAAACAGATTTGCATTTCCAATCGTAATTTAATTAAATTAAAATGTATCGAAAAAATATATAAGAGGGAGGTCGTTCATTTGAAAGCACTTGTGTTTAATAAATTCGGAGGACCGGAAGTACTAGAATATCTTGAAATTGCTGATCCGGTTATCGGGCCTGATGAAATATTAGTAAGGATGAAAGCAATTGGATTGAATTTTGCAGATATTTATAGAAGAAAAGGGAATTATCATCTTGCTGGCAATCCCCCGTTTATTTTAGGATATGAAGGAGCGGGAGTCGTTGAAAAGACGGGAGCTAATGTCCAAGGAATCAGCGTTGGCGACTCTGTTGCATTTGCCGATGTCCCTTATGCTAACGCGGAACAAGTGGCTGTTCCGGTGGAAAAGGCAATTCCTCTTCCAGATACCATTTCATTTGAAGAGGCGGCTTCAGTTTTGCTGCAAGGCTTGACTGCCCAATACTTAACAAAAGATAGTTATGCGGTTAAGGAGAATGATATAATTCTGGTTCATGCGGCAGCAGGAGGCGTTGGACAACTTCTCATCCAAATTGCAAAGCTTCTCGGTGGAAGGGTCATTGGCTTAACCTCCTCTATGGAGAAGGCGTCCGCAGCTAAGAAAGCTGGAGTGAATCAGGTTTTCTTGTACTCGGATGATTGGAAGAGGAAGGTTTTAGAGGAAACAAACGGAAAAGGTGTGGATGTAGTCTATGACTCAGTAGGCTCCACGCTCGAAGACAGTTTTGCAGCAACTCGCATTGGGGGAACGGTTGTATTTTTTGGAATGGCTGGGGGAGACCCTACTCCAGTTGACCCAAGAATGTTGATGGACACTTCAAAGACTTTGACTGGAGGGGATCTTTGGAATTACCTTACTTCCCGTGAGGAAAGGGCAACCCGTTCAGCCGAATTGTTCCGCTGGATAGAAGAGGGGAAAGTAACCGTATCTGAGCCTATGGTATTTGCACTGCGAGATGGCTGTAAAGCGCATCGTTTTTTAGAAAGCCGAAAAAGCACGGGGAAAATCTTATTAAGACCATAAAATGATAAGCTGAGTTGGCGAACAGGGAGACGTTCTAATGTTTTGAAATGAGAACCGTCCCTTTGTTTACTTTCGTTTAAACATATAGGAAACCTCATTTAAATGCGGTAAGGGGAACCGTATTATTAGTAAATGAGGTTTTTCTTGGTTTAAAAAACATTTATAAGAATAATTGTATGAGCTATCTTTTGGATTCAGCATTCATCCATTGCATCCAAGTCTAGCCTAAATGGATTAATGTTTTTAGCAGATGCAATAAGTTCATTATTATCAATATTCGACTAAAGAAAAGCTCTATTGCATTGAAATGAAAGCAGATCAGGACTATTGAGAGCAAGGGTTGGAATCTCTCTAATCGAGAGACTTTCAAATAAATGTTGTTACTCATTGTGTACTATTATAAAGTCGTAAAGAACTTGACTTAATTTCTGGGCTTCCTCAGTTAATTGATCATAAGTAGTTATATGGTCAATAGCTTTTTCAGAAACCCAATTTATTTACTATAGTTCCTTAATCTGTAGCATGACTACCGCTTCTTTTCCTAGCCCCTTCTGGAAAAAAGAGATTTTATATCCAATACTGGATTTTGATGCTCATAACCAGATATATATCTATTGTCACCCTTCAAGGATTTTGCATTTGGAATAAATTCTCCGATATATTCGGCATCACCATTTTTTAATCGATAATTCATTGAAACCTCTTCTGCGTTATTTAAAATTGAGGGATCTTTAAATACTAACTGAAAACTTAATCCCAATTTATTTTCGTCTGAAAAATGTTTCTCTAGTGTTATTTTAATACCCCGATCGTAACTGAACTTTTATTTTCTTGTATAAACCAACGGGGAGAATTCAGTACGATGTGTTATTCGATTCTAATGAAGGTGTTTTACCTCTTTTAAAAGATGCTGTAATAGAAGTGGGAAGTGTCAATGTTTTCTGTAGTACGGGAGGATTCAAGAAAATTGATGGAAATTGGGGGCTGTCACTCGCCAACTAAAATAAAGAAAAATCAAATGTAATTATTCAATATGTGATGCAGGATCAGTCATCTGTTATCAAAGTTCCTAAAGCCAACGCAAATCCAACATCATTAAATCCAATATTTTCATTTGATCGGATATATGATAATTACAATACATTTGCCCATCGTATGAAAATCATAGATGAAAATGGTAACGAATATCGAGCAGAGGGTTTTAGTATGAGCACAAAAAAGAACGAAACGATTATTTCTACAAACTTCCCAATTTGTCTGGCTATCGTAAGTTTATAACAAACAAGGATTTCCGCTGATTGATTGTTTTTTATCACAAACCTCACCAACATTAGGGGACACTTCATATAATAATCTAACTTGAATTCAAAGTGAATCAAGCATTGCTACCTAAATAGGACAATATTATGAGTATGCCTTTTTCAAAAAAAGAAAATTAGGGGGGACATTTTGAAGACATTATTATTGGAGGACATCTTAACTGAGTTGAACATTCAGCCTAATGAAAAGCAAAAGGGTATTAAAATCAAGACGGTCACGAAAAACAGATTTAAAATTAAGAATCATACTTTATATTTTCATTGGCACGACAGAAAGGTTCCTGTTGAAAAGATAAAGAATTATAAGGATGTATTTATCGTTACAGAAACACCATTTGATAGTATGGAAATATTAAAACCCGAGCAAATCATTATGGTAAAGGATCTCGAAGAAAGTTTCTTTAAATTCACCTCGTATTACAGGCATTTGTTTAACATACCTGTAGTTGCCATTACTGGTACTTGTGGAAAGTCTACTACAAAAGAAATGCTAAAACACATTTTGGATGAAAAATACAACGTCCAGGCAACCATATCCAGTAGAAATGGTGGTGCTCACAACCTTCCTTATTTAATGGGAATTGACGAAGACACAGATGTAGCTGTGTTTGAGACAGCCGTAGCTGAAAGAGGGCATATGACGGAGTCCTGTAAATATTTTTTCCCGACTATTGGGATTATTACAATGGTTGATGTAGATCATACGGATAGTTTTCGATCATTTGATGATTATTTAAGAGAAAAGGCAAAAATAATGAAAGGTATGAACAATAAGGGGACTCTCATTCTTAATTTAGACGACCCAAGTCTTTCCGCTCTCGATACTTCAAAGTTTAAGGGAGCAATTATAACATTCGGCAAACATAAGGATGCTGATTTTAAGATTAAACAGTATCAACGTTATTCATCAGGAATGACTTTTGATATTGAGTATAAGCAAAGGAGATTTAAGGGATATATACCGGGTATTGGTGAACATAATGTATATAATGCAGTTACTTCATTGGTAGCCGCTAGAATCTTAGGAGTGGATCTTCACTATGCTTTAAAAAGATTATCTTCGTTTCATCACATGAGATCCCATTTTGAAATAATTGAAGGACGAAACCAAATTACAGTGGTAGATGATACTTGGAAGTCAAATCCTGCTTCCTTAAGAAAAGGCTTAGAAACATTAAGCAGTATAGCATTGCCAAATCAAAGAAAAATTGCTGTTTTAGGAAGAATGGCACCACTGGGAAAATATGCTGATGAAGAATACGTAAAGGGAGGGCATCTGGTCGGTAATTTAGGAATTGATGTTCTTATTACCAAAGGTTCCATTGCAAAAGATTTTGCAAAGCCTGCTATAGAGGCCGGAATCGATCCGGATAATGTTTACCACTTTTCAGATGCAGATAAAATGAAAAGATTTTTCGATTCGTTTTTAATCCCAGATGACATTATTTATTTCAAAAGTGACCTAGACATTGACGATATCATCGATTATTTAAGAAGTTAAACGGGTTAAACTTTTCTCAAAAAATTTTTTAAATCGAGAAAGGAAAAAAGGCTTTGCCAAGAAGCCTTGGCCGAAAAAATAAACACGAAATGGCAAGTCGTCAGCAGGGTTATCCTGAAACTGAAAAACTTCTTATGATCATAAATATTTATGGAGTTTCTATGGACGATCTGTTAAAGTAATCTTTCGTACCTAGTAATGTTAAAAAATCAGTATATTATCCACAATAGGTTGCTATTAAATTAACTGTCTCTTCTTATCTCTACAACTTTTTTTCTACTCTGTCTAACTAGAAGGATGTGTTTTAACGACTTCAAATATTTCTTTTAATTCGGGGTTAGAGATTTTTACATCTGATTGAAAATGGATAGTAGATCGTCTAGTTTTTGCTAATTCTAAAAATTCCATAAGTTTATTCTTCCTTTTAGATTGTTTTTTTGTAAATTAGAGCTATCATTCATTCTTTAGTGGTAAGAGTAAAGAACTTTTTTGATAACTTTCTGCTTAAATAATACATCTGTTACAAATAGTAAATAACATTCTTTTTAGAACCATTTTTTTATAACGCGAGCTAAGTAGGATTCTTTCGTTTTCTGTAAACGACTTTTTTATCACTTAACAGTAAGATGGCCGGCATGAGAGCTATGTTGATACATGGCTACTTTTCTATAAATTATCGTATTGTTGGGACGTTGTTGAAAATAAAATTCCGGTTTTTTAACAAGAAATTAAAAAGCACTATAACCACAAGAAAACTGCTCAGATTTTGCTGAGCAGTTTTCTAGTTACACCAACTGATGTTCTTTTACATAACGATTGTGAGGATGGTCCTTGCATTCTTGGCTACAGGATCTGTGATGCTCGTGCTCACAGTCTTCGCAGAGAAGAAGATGCTTGTTGCACTCTGGGTTTCCACACTTCACGTAACGTTCCTCCGGATTTCCACAGTGATAACATTTCCCAACAATTGTTTCCTCGCCAGTTCGGTTGACAGGAACCGAAATTCGTTCGTCAAATACGTAGCATTTTCCATCCCACCCGGCACCTTTAACCTCTGGGTCATATCCGTATGTGATTATGCCGCCTTCAAGTTGAGAAACATCCTTGAATCCTTCTTTCACAAGGAATCCTGAGAATTTTTCACAGCGAATGCCGCCTGTACAATAGGTTAAGATCTTCTTATCCTTATGCTCACTTAAGTTTTCCTCCACCCATTTTGGCAGTTCACGGAAGGTTTCGATATCTGGTCGAATCGCTCCCTTAAAATGACCAAGATCGTATTCATACGTATTTCGCGCATCAAGAATGATAACGTCCTCCTGTTGCATTGTTTCAAGGAATTCCTTTGGCGAAAGATGCTTTCCTGTGATTTGATTTGGATTTAAGTCATCATCAAGACTTAAATTAACAATCTCTGGCTTTACTCTTACTTTTAGCTTTTTAAAGGCATGGACATCACTTTTCTCAATTTTGAATACCATGTCTGAAAAACGAGAGTCGCTACGCATGAACTCCATGTATTTTTCGGTTTGCTCCACAGTGCCTGAAACCGTTCCATTGATTCCCTCAGTTGCGACAAGGATTCTACCTTTTAATCCAAGATTAGAACAAAAGTCAAATTGTTCATCTCTATAAGTCTGTGGGTCATCGATTTCAATATATTTGTAATAAAGTAAAACTTGATAATCCAATTTTTTCACCTGTTTCATTTATTGCTTTTTCTTTAAGTATGATACCAAAAATTATGGTTCATGTTAAAGTACTTTTTATTTCCTAATAGCTATTGATTAT
>NZ_JBALOX010000052.1:0-38303 GCF_036965165.1 Bacillus sp. JJ1521
ATCCCTACCTCTTGGTGCACAGGTTGAAATCGAGATGATAGCTAGGAGATAAAATTCAGTTTCAAGATATTGATTAACCATCTTTGTTGAACTAACGGGTGCTTTCCTTAAAGAAGGGGAAGTGCCTTTTTTGTAGAAGTATCTGTACTTAAGGTGCAGTTTAGTTTAATAAACTTCGCTAATTGGAACATAAAAAACCATCCACTTTTGATTGTAATAGTGGATGGTTTTCTAAGGAATGTTTTTTATGATTTTTCTAGTAATAAATCCAATGATTATTCCAGGAAAAAAAAACAATATTGGAAGCCAAACAGGACCCAATAACACTCCAAATATCATTAAGTTCGAGGAAAAAATCAATCCAACGGTAACAAAAAATGCAGCAAACACATACGGAAGAAAAGAATAAGGGTCTTTCCCTCCGCCTGCATCTTTCACCGCATCCCACATAGAGAAAAAGTATAAACAAGGATAAAACATCAACCACTGATATTCAGCATGTTTTATGGCATCCCCAATTTCTCCATGAAAACTTAGAAGTATGACCTGATTAAAATTAGCTTGTACATTAATCAAAAATTCAAGTATCAATAAAACTGTCCCTTTAAAATAATTTCCGTTTAAATACTGCCCAAACCCAGGAAGTGCAATACTCCACATTAGTCTTTCAAATGCATTCTTATTCATTTATAAACACCATAATAATAATCTCTGTTACTTTTCTTTTGCAATTTCTTTTCTATTAGGAGCAAGTGGAGGCTGCTCTAACCATTTATTCTGCACCATAATATTAAACCACTTTTTAGTAAGCATAAGATTTTGTAGAATGGTACTTTCGTAAGTGGCTACAAGGTCTGTTCGCATTGCGGATGCTAAACCTGCCCCGTGATACGCTTGTGCGGCTTGGAATAAGAAACCAGTATGATACAACATTAACTTATCAGAAAAAGGGGAATCTGTTGAAGTTGTAACTTCAGTCTCCCAAGACTTAGGAACTGGTAAATTATCCGTTTGCATAATTTTTGAAAAACTTTTTATTTGCTGGTCAGACGTTTTTTCGGCATCCTCTAAAAATTTTCTTACTTCTTTTGTTTGTGCGACTTGACTGAATGCAATTGAAAGAGTTTTTGCCATAATACTTTTTTTAAGGTTAAAAGAAATGCTTATGATTTCTGTCGCTGCTAACATTCTACCCTTTCCGAAAAATCCATCTATGAAATCTTGGCTAGAAATAAATTCAGGATTCTTGGCAGGGTAAAATAAAGGATCTCTCTGAAAATTTCCTTTCTCAAGCAATAAATCAATGGTTTGATGATACATCCTTTTCCCATCATTATCACACGAGTCGTAAAAAAATCTTAAGTCCTCTCTTACAGAAACGCCCAATGAGGTGGAGTGTCCTAGCAAACCATGTAATGTCATGATATGTAAATAATTTAGGCAAAATATATCCGTAAACAACCTCGGTTTACCTTTAAAAAGGTCAGATTCAGTAAATCCAATTGGAACTGGAAACCCCTCATTTTTTATAAAAGTAACGATTTGTTGTTTTTGCTTTTCGAATGTTTTGATAGCATCCTCAAAAATAGCTTTAATTTGCTCATCCTCAATAATAGAGACCATATATCTATTTACAATATCAACGGCTGTTCCATTTAAATACTCTCCCCATAAAGTTCCTATTTCGGAAGATGTGAGTTTTAATTTATCCTTTTCCATTCCGTCACCTCTAGGATATTATTTACCAATTCATCAAGTGGTATGAAATTTTTTGTTTGATTTTTACGAAGAAGAAAAACACTCTTTAGAAATAACGAAATCACTAAAAAAGGTAAGCATAATATATGCTCACCTTTTTCTTACAACAATGCGAAATAGACAATACTTGTGGAATACTCATTGCCTAAGTTAAAGATGGCATTCTTAACAAAGATGTTAATCTGGAAGTTATACTACTAATTGAGAATGCTGCTCTAATACCCATAATAAATATGGTTGATAATAAGCTAAAAAGAATATTTATAGTATATCCCTCCACATTGAAGTTTAGTGTTAAATGATAACACTAAGGTTATTGTTAATCTGAGGAGTAAATTTATTCAGTGGAACACCTAATCAAAAAGTGGTTTATTGCAATCCTAGATGAATACAAATAAAAAGAGAAACAGCTTGTTGAGCTAAAGGGTGCGATAATTTAATGGAGCAACCAGTTAATTAAAACAAGTTGCTCCATTAAATTTGTTAGAAATATTTTTGATAAAACTCCTTCCTTAGACGACCACTTAGCTCAGCATATATTCGAGTAGTTTCACTTTTCTCATGTCCCATCAAACTCTGTTTTACCTCAATGGGTGCACCATTATTTAGTAAGTGAGTCGCATAACTATGTCTCAGTTGATGCGGATGAATTACTTTATTAATACCTGCCCGTTTTGATATTCGTTTAATGATATATCTCATTTGTGCTTTACTCATTCGATCAGGATGTCTTTCGGTTACAAAGATAGCCGCATCATTGACTTCTCGGCTTTCAATATATCGTTTAAGCCAAATGTCACAACGAATATTAAAATATACTTCTCTTTCCTTATCCCCCTTACCCTTAACGATGGCAGAGTGATTAGACCAATTAATGCTATTCTTATCGAGTCCTACAATCTCACCAATCCTACAACCTGTTGAAAACATAAACTCAAATAGAGCTTTCTCTATAGGTGTAAAACAAGCTTCTCGAAGATGTTCAATTTCTCTTTCTGTTAAAAATTTTGGGATTCTTTTCCCTAACTTTGGTTCTTTAATCTTGGCTGCTGGATTTTTACTGATATGTCCTTCTTCATGTGTCCAACGAAAGAGTGATTTCATCGAACGAACACGATGTGCTAATGATGAGGGTTTTAATGTTTTACTAGACTTGGAGAGGTAAGCTTTTAATTGGTCTGTTGAAAGTAAATCAATTTCTACATCTCCAAAATGACGAATTAGTAAATTGACCTGAAGTTGATATGCTTTTAAAGTTTGGGGTGAAAATCCTTCTATTCGCTTATCCGATTCGTACGTTTCCCATGCTTTTGAAAGTAACAAAATATATCTCTCCCTTTAAACTTCTATTTTTACAGGAATTATTGACCCGATTCTAGAAATTTAAACGGAAGATACTATTAAACTATTGAGGCAGTTTAGTTGAAGATTGATGTTTAACTTGTGTTCAACAATCGGACCATATAATTGAGCAACACCTTTTAAAAAATCCGGATATTTAATAAAATAAGCTGCCAATAAAGGCAGTTTTTTATTTACTCGCTCTTTCGTTAACTTTTTGTCTTTTATGCAATGTATGCTTTGTTCCCCATTCATGCATTGCGTGTAAGATTGGTTCTAAGCTCCTGCCGTATTCAGTAATCGAATATTCCACTTTAGGAGGAACCTGTGGATAGACAACACGCTGAATAATATCCTCGTTTTCCAACTCGCGTAATTGATTAGTCAGCATTTTCTGCGTAATCCCAGGCATTCTTCGTTTTAATTCACTGAATCTTTGAGTACCGTTCTTCAATAAATGCAATAAGATAATTGGTTTCCATTTCCCGACTAATATGCTTAAAGAATCTTCTACACGACAAAATTCTGGTTCTATATTCATCCTAATTACTCCTTTAGTATCTTTTTGTATACTATACCACTTTTAAGTGCGTACTTTCTAAAATGCTTATTATAAGTAATAATAACATCAAGCAAAGGAAATCAAAAAACATTTTAGATAAACATTTTAGATAAAGAGAATTAAAGGGAAGGACACTATTCTCTGGATGCTATTTTATTTTAAGGGACGATAATTGTATGAATGAAAGAGGGTTGCCTTATGAGCAAGACAAATCAAGAGAAGTTTGAATTTGGTATCTATACTTTTGGAGAAATAATTCCAGATCCTATTACTGGAAAAGTGATTTCTGCGGAAGAACGCATTCAAAATATAATCGAGACAGCGAAGGTAGCCGACGAAGCGGGATTGGATATTTTTGGATTAGGGGAACATCATCGTTTAGATTTTGCGGTTTCAGCTACACCTGTTGTACTTGCAGCGATTGCACAAGCAACGAGAAATATTCGACTAGCCAGCGCTACAACCGTATTAGGTACAGCAGATCCTGTAAGAGTGTTTGAAGACTTTTCGACAGTAGATCTAATTTCAGGAGGCCGTGCTGAAATCATAGCTGGTAGAGGAGCATTTATCGAATCGTTCCCTCTTTTTGGCTATGACTTGGATGATTATCACGAGCTTTTTGAAGAGAAATTACAACTGTTACAAGAATTAAATAATAATGAACGTGTTACATGGCAAGGAAAGTTTCGTTCGCCATTAAATAATAGTGAGATTGCACCTAGACCAAAACAAGATAAGATTCCTGTTTGGAGAGGAGTAGGAGGAACCCCTGCAAGTGCGGTTCGGGCTGGTCAGGCTGGGTTTGGGATGGCACTCGCAATTTTAGGAGGTAATCCTTTTTATGTAAAACCTCTAGTAGAAGCCTATCGTCAAGCTGGGATTTCGGCAGGACACGCAGAAGATGATTTGAAAATTGCAATCACAAGCCATGGCTATATTGGCAAGACTGCAGAACAGGCTGTTAATGAATTTTACCCATATTATTCTAATTATATTAGAACGATGATGAGAAGAAATATTCCTAAAGAGCAAGTGGCCGCAGCTGTTTCTAAAAACGATGCACTTGCTGTTGGTGGTCCTGAAGAAATCGTTGAAAAAATTCTTTATCAGCACGAATTATTTGGTCATAATCGCTTTATTATGCAGCTTGATATTTGCCAGCCGTTCTCCCAAGTTGCAAGTGCGATTGAATTATTAGCTACTAAAGTAATGCCACTAGTAAGACAAGAATTGAAAAACAAATAAATTAATATTCCAGAATAGGTCGCTTTAATGAAGTAATTTTATTGCCCAATTTCTTATTAATTTACGGTGAAGTTGGGCTTTTTAGTATTGGTTTGAAATTTAAAATAAGATCATGAAGGAGAGTTTGAAATTTTTATGAAAAAGAAATATATTCTAATGATAATAGCTTTATTTATTGCCTCATTGAACTTGCGTCCGGCAATTAACTCGATAGCACCATTGCTCGAAACAATTAGAACCAGCTTAGGAATGAACGCCTCCGTAGCGAGTTTGTTGACCTCGATTCCTGTTCTTTGTATGGGACTTTTCGCTCCTGTAGCCGTAAAGTTCAGCGGAAAATGGGGGATTGAGCGGGTATTAGGATGGTCGCTACTTGTCATCGGAGTTGGTACTGTTCTTAGGTTCTTCACAAATTCGGGGTCATTTTTGCTTATTACCGCTTTAATTGCGGGTATAGGAATTGCATTTGTAGGACCGCTTCTTCCCGGATTTATTAAGCGTCACTTTCCTAAGCATGTGCCTTCGATGATTGCGATATACACGGTTGCGCTTACTCTCGGAGCAGCACTAAGCTCGAGCTTGATTGTGCCGATGCAGAATAGTATGAACTCTTGGCAGAGCGCCCTCGGGATATGGGCGTTAATCGCATTCGTTGCAGTGCTGTTATGGTGGTTGTTCGTTATGCGACAAATTAGACCGCAAGATCATCCCACTTCAACTGGCATGAAGACGAGTATGCCATGGACAAATAAGAAAGCTTGGCTACTTACACTGACGTTCGGTTTGATGGCCATGCTATTCTATTCAATCACGGCTTGGTTGCCACAGATTATTCAAGGGATGGGCTATAGTAAGTCCTACGCTGCAAGTGCGCTTACGATTTTCGTCGTTGTTCAGATTCCGGTAAGCTTTGTTCTGCCAATCTTTCTTCGTAAATTCCCTTCACGTCGCCTTTGGCTAATGGTTGCAGCAATGTTAGAACTTGTCGGGCTTGTGATGCTTACATTCTCCATTGGACCGTGGGTTGCCACGATCTTCATTGGTGTAGGCGCTGGCGCATTGTTTTCTCTCAATCTACTACTGCCTTTGGACGCTACCGACAATCCGCAGGAGGCGGCTGCTTGGTCAGCCATGACTCAATCAGCAGGCTATGTGATCGGGGCAACAGGCCCTCTTATTCTTGGCTGGATTCACGATGCGACGAATAGCTTCTCATCGGCAATAGTAGGGCTAATTGTAATTAATGTAATGATGATTGTCGTGCAGACAGTCGCCACTACCATAAAAAGAAAACAACAATCGGAAGAAATTAATCGCAATTATAAAGTATCATAATTTTAGTAGACTTAAAGCTAAAAAAGGAACATAAAACAATACCTAAAGGTGAACTTGTTTAAAGACTTTGTGAAATATTGTACTTAAGCTAAAGGGTGCGTTGATCCAAGATGGATTAATGCACTTTTTTGTTGAATTCCTTATTGAACAAACGAGGCAGGTTTGTTAAAGAAGGAATATATATGAAAATGGTAGAATAAGTAAATCGGAAAATCTTAACGTCTAAATATTAATTAGCAAAAGATGTATATTGGAATTAACAAAGTAAAAAGTTAAAACTAAAATAATCGTGGGGGGTTAAAAAATATGAAAAAATTGGGGACGCTATACTTTTTCTGTGGAAAAATGGGAGCTGGAAAATCAACTAAATCAAAACAATTAGCGATAGATAAACAGGCGGTACTGTTGTCTGAGGATGAATGGATTTCATCTCTTTATCCCAATCAGATTACATCATTTGATGACTATCTCAAATTCTCAGTTCAGCTCAAACCGCTGGTGAAAAAGCTTGTCCAAAACTTATTAAGTGTTGGTACAGATGTCGTGATGGATTTTCCAGGCAACACTCAAAAACAGCGAAAGTGGTTGTTGGATATCGCGTCAGAGGTCAATGCAAGGCATCAACTAATTTTCCTTAATCTAAATAACGAGCAATGCTTACGTCAAATTGCACAAAGGCGTAACGAACAACCCGAAAGAGCAGCTCTTGACACTGAAGCGGTGTTTATCCAAGTTACTAGTTTTTTTGAAGCACCAGAGGCATCCGAGGGTTTAAATATTTTAGAGTTTAGCGTAAAAGAATAACAAGAGTTCAATGATTCTTGAGTATAGAGTATAGAGTACCTTTAGTTCTGGGAGGTGCTTTATATGTTAATAAATGAAATGTGAGTAAGAAAAGTTTCAATGTATATACGTTAAAATCGATGTAACTTTGTGAATTGGTACACTTAAACAAACGGGTGCGTTATTCTAAGAAGGAATAACCACCTTTTTTGTTGAATTCCTTATTGAACAAACGGGGCAGGATAGTTGAACAATTGGTTTAAAATATCATGAAATCGTCTGAAAATTTTGGACGATTATTCTGTTTGTAAGAAAAATTTGAAAAAATTTAAGCCAAATTAGACTTTGGTTTGTCTAATAGATGTAAGACAAAAAAGAAAGGGTGAATCGCAATAATTAGATTAGTAAAAAACGCTCAAAAAGGAAATGACAAAGCCTTTTTAAAGCTTTTCCAACAATATGAAGAAGACATTTACCGAATGGCATATGTATATGTCAAAAATAAAGATGATGCTTTAGATATTGTTCAAGAAGTAGCATATCAATCTTTTAAAAAGATAGATACATTGAAAAACCCAGAGTATTTTAAAACGTGGCTAATGAAAATTACAATGAACTGTGCAACGAATGTAGTTAGGAAAAATAAAAAAGTTGTTCAGTTAAAACCAGAATATGAGGAATTTATGGGAACGGAGAATGAGGATATTCCCTTTTCTATATCATTACAAGACTTGATAGATGGATTGGACAAGGATGAAAAAGGTATTGTTCTTTTAAGGTTTTATCATAACCATACATTTAAAGAAATATCGGAGATATTGGAAATACCACTTGGAACGGCAAAATCCATTCTTTATCGTGCATTAGACAAGCTTCGTAAACAATTTAAGGAGGCGGATATTTGTGAACAATAAAATAAATCAAGAGTTACAAAAAATTGAAATTCCAAAAGATCTACATGAAAGGTCTAAATTGGGTGTGAATAAAGCCAAAGCAGAGCAACAAAAAAGAAGATTTAAAAATCCAATAGTAGCAGCGGCAGTGATTTTAGGGTTATCTACTACATCAGTTGGTTTTGCTTTTCCGTCTATTGCATCACAAATTCCATTTATGGATAATGTCATTAACTTTTTTAATGATGAAGAGCAAGACTACAAAGATTTCGAAGAATTTTCGACTGAAATCGGTCTTGTACAAACAAGTAATGGTATTACAGTCATGATTGACAATGCGGTATATGACGGCACAAATCTTACAGTGTCCTTCGCAATTGAAACCGATCATAATTTTGATGGACGCATGGATGTACGTGCACCGAATTGGTTTTATGTTCGTGAAGAAGGTGGTAGTGGCGGTACATTTAGAATTACGAAAATTAGCGAGAATCGCTATGTGGGATTGTCAACTTTCACTCCAAATTTCAAAGATAACAAACATCCAGAAACAATCGAAGTCACTTGGAAGCCAGAAGCCTTTTACAGTCCATCAAATGATTTAGAAGTAAAAGGGGATTGGTCATTTGCCTTTTCACTGAATCGTTTAGAAGGCGATTTGCAGCTAGTAAATCAAACAGTGCAGCAGGAAGATGTGAGCTTTACACTTCAATCTGTTGAGTTTACTGATGTATCCACTGTGATTAGCTATGAACAGGTGGTTTCAGATGAACTGCTTAAAGAATGGGCAAGTGTGACACCTGTCTTCCATGTAACAGATGACCTCGGTAATGTGTATATGAATGGAACTGGTGGCGGTGGAAATACAACTGATGACTACAAAACATTTAAAGGAACAACCGACTTTGGCACGATTAAAGAAGGAGCTAGTAAACTCATTATTCAGCCTATTCAAATTGCCAGTCTCAATTATGGAAAAGGTCATATGGAAATTGAGCTTGAACCTATTGTCATCGACTTAAAAAAATAAGAATAAATTAGTTAAAGATTGTGAGTTATTGTACTAACGGGTGCAATAGTAAAAGATGAGATCGCTGCGGCGGTCTTTTTGTTTGTTTAGCTATAGTATGCAGTTTAGTGAAAGAAGGAAATGTAGTTTTGTTATAGAAATATACAAGTTTGAGATTATTTATTTCCTTTCAATATTTAATAATAGGGGTGAGGGTGTGAGTAAAGCACTAATAAAACAGATTCCTTTAATAAGTAATTGTAAAGAAGTTATTAAAATTAATAAGGGGTTTTCCTCAGATGAAAAATTTCTAATACATATGCAAGATGGTCACAATAAGCTACTACTTCGGATGTTTAATTTAGAAGAGTTGGAATTAAAGAAGACAGAATACACTATTTTGGAAAGGATGCAGGATTATCACGTTACTTGTTCACAACCTATTTCAATTGGTGAGGTAGAAAATCGGGGGTATATGATCACATCATACATAGAGGGTAAGGATGCTGAGGATGAAATTTCAAAATACACGGACCAAGAACAATTTAATATTGGTATTGAGGCGGGAAAAGAATTAAGAAAAATTCATCAATTATCTGCTCCAGACCATATCTCTTCGTGGTATTCAAGGAAAGTTGAAAAACATAAGAAATATATAGATGCTTACTTAGCATGTGAGGTAAAGGTTAAAAATGACCTTAAAATAATGGATTTTATTGATGAGAATGTCCAGCTCATGAAACAACGCCCGAACTTATTTCAACATGATGATTTTCACCTTGGAAACATCATTGTGAATAATAAAAAATTCGCTGGAGTTATAGACTTTAACAGGTATGATTGGGGAGACCCTATTCATGAATTTCTAAAGATAGGAATTTTTAGCCGAGAAGTAAGCATTCCTTTTTCAATAGGACAAATCAGAGGTTATTTTAATAATAAAGAACCTGATGAAGATTTTTGGAGGTTGTATTCACTTTACCTAGCAATGTGCGTTTTCTCTACTGTTATATGGACGTTAAAAACTATTCCAAACAATATGAATGAGATGTTAGATAAAGTTTATATGTATTTAGAAGATCATGATTACTTTAGCAGATTAAAACCTAAGTGGTATCAATAGAATGTAGGTTAGTGAAAGATTGTACTTAAAGTAACGGGTGCTTTGATCCAAGAAGGATTAAGGCATTCTTTTGTTGAATTCCTTATTGAGCTAAAGGGGCAGTTTAGTTGAACAAGAAATTTTATCAAAATTAAAATTTGAGAAGTGGATTGTTATAAACATTACAACTACAGGAAGCAATTCTTGAACAAGGAATGCACCTGTCTCTTTAACTATAGGCACAGTAACCAATTGAGTCCCAAGTCATACGCTATAAAATAGATTTTTCCCTTAATAATCCCATAAAAGAGGAGGCTAGTAATGGAAAAACGATCCTTAAATCAAGTGGGTGGGAATGTTCCTCAGCCAATCAGAAGTGACGGAGCTGGAGGGATTGACTCCGGACCGCGTAATATTATGCGGGATCTTCAAAATCCGGATATGCTCGTCCCACCGATTACAGATGCAGGCTTGCTCCCTAATTTAAAATTCTCATTTTCTGATACTTCTATGAAATTAGATCAAGGGGGATGGTCCCGTGAGATTACGGTGCGGGAACTTCCTATAGCCACCACTCTTGCAGGAGTGAATATGAGTTTAAACGCCGGTGGAGTACGTGAACTCCATTGGCATAAACAAGCAGAATGGTCTTATATGCTGCTAGGTCGGGCACGAATAACTGCGGCTGACCAACAAGGACGAAACTTTATTGCCGACATCGGACCAGGGGATTTATGGTATTTCCCCCCAGGAATTCCTCATTCGATTCAAGGGTTGGAACATTGTGAATTTCTGCTTGTCTTCGATGACGGAAACTTTTCCGATCTCTCCACCTTATCTCTGTCCGATTGGTTTGCACATACTCCAAAAGATGTTCTGTCCGCCAATTTTGGTGTACCAGTGAGTGCTTTTAACTCCATTCCTTCTGAACAGGTATATATCTATCAGGAAGAGGTACCAGGTTCACTGGATAGTCAAGAAGTCCAGTCACCTTATGGAAACGTTCCGTTAATCTTCAAGCACGAGCTGTTGAAACAAACACCAATTAAAACGCCTGGTGGAAGTGTACGAATTGTGGACTCTACTAACTTTCCAATTTCAAAGACAATTGCTGCGGCACTCGTTGAGATTGAACCGGGTGCAATGAGAGAAATGCATTGGCATCCAACTAACGACGAGTGGCAGTATTACCTTACTGGAAAAGGACGAATGACAGTATTTACTGGAAACGGTGCAGCTCGAACTTTTGATTATAGTGCGGGTGATGTTGGATATGTGCCTTTTGCTACTGGACACTATATTCAAAACACCGGAACTGATACATTATGGTTTTTAGAGATGTTTAAAAGTAAACGATTTGAAGACGTTTCGCTGAATCAATGGATGGCACTGACTCCTAAAGACTTAGTTAAGAGCAATTTAAATGTTGGATTAGAATTGATTGATTCTCTACGCAAGGAGAAATATCCTGTTGTAAAATATCCAGGATTCTCCTACTACCCAAAGAACAGGTAAGAAGATATTTTAATTTACAATTTTGTATTAGGATAAAACTTGGTTAAATTTATCACTTATTGTGGTAATCCAGTAAATTGACATACTCAAGCTACTCAAAGAGTGATGATGTTTTTGTAGGTGTTATGTTTTATACAAAAAGGCAAGTATCCATTGGACCGCTGTTTCGGCTGTCCTTTTTCATTCGTTGGTATTTAACTTGTAGAGGGAAAAGTGGATGAGAATCGTTTTAACCAATTTACATTAATTTGGGGAATTGAAATTATAAAAGCACCATATAAAACTATGAAAGGAGGAAAGTGATAAAATGCAGAAATTGAATAAATATTTCCGGGCGAATGCAAGTATGGTTTACATTATGACAAATAATGATGTAATGAATCAAATCATTAGCTTTTATAGGGATATGAATGGAATGCTCACCTTTGTGGGTTCCTACCCAACGTATGGTAGAGGTACTGGTACAAAGGAAGTCTCCACGGCAACAGCAAACGATGGTGTCGATCCCCTTACATCACAAGGAGCCCTAACTTTATCCCGTGATGGACGTTTCCTTCTTGCGGTGAACGCAGGCAGCCATACTATCAGCAGTTTCATCATTACTGACAACGGTGCACCCGTTCTAGTAGATGTGAAACCATCTGGAGGTGCTCAGCCCAATAGTATCGATGTGTTTGGTAATCTTGTCTATGTTGCCAATGTAGGTAATGACACAAACAATTTCTCATCCAACATCACGGGTTTTCGCATAGATGATAACGGGCGACTTACTCCAATTCCTGGGTCCTCACATTCTCTCAGCACTTTCAACGCTCAGCCTGCTCAGGTTCTCTTCACTCGTGATGGAAGTAAAATCCTTGTATCCGAGCTTACTTCAAACCATCTCAGTGTATTCCAAGTATATCAAAATGGAACGGTTACAGAACCAATTGTTAATGATTCTTATGGTCAAGGACCATTGGGTGCATATTTTCTATCCTCTGGAACTCTATTAGTTACTGAAGCAGATTCAAATGCCCTGTCATCCTATTCAATGAGCAACGACGGTATCCTTCATGTGATCAGTGGCTCTGTACCAAATGGATATAAAACCGCGTGCTGGGTTGTAACAACAAGGGATGAGCGATTTGCATTCGTTACCAACACTTTAAGCGGAACCATCTCCACCTACCGAATCGATCCAAATGGAGCATTGTCGGTAGTAAGGCATATTACCAGTACACCACTAGGTACGGTCCCTGGTCTTCCAATGGACGTTGGAGTGAGTAAAGACGGACGGCATTTTTACACTCTTAACGGAAATCAGGGTACGGTGTCAGTATTTCAAATCCAAGATGATGGCAGTCTAGTAAGATTGCAGGTTGCTGCCTGGACTAACTCCCCGTACCTTGGGTCACAAGGTTTAGCCGTACTTTGATCCTATTGGGTTACCATACCTCAAAGCAAAAAAATACAGCTGATGATAAATACAAAGCTGCTGATATACTGGTGGCTTTTGTTATCAGACAACATAATTCCCAGCAGTTTGTGAAGAAACGTACTTAAACAAACGGGTGCGATAGTCCAAGAAGGATTATCGCTTGTTTTTGTTGAACTTATTGAACTAACGGCGCAGTTTAGTTTAACAAGGAGTACCTCGTTTTTATCTTGTTACAAAAATATACATAAGGAGATTAGCAATGGAAAAGTGGGATTTATATGATAAGCATCGTAATAAAATAGAGAAACAAATATCTCGTGGAGATGAAATGACATCAGACGAGTTTCATTTAGTAGTGCACGTATGTATATTTAATTCAAAAGGAGAGATGCTCATTCAGCAGCGTCAGCCCTTTAAGCAAGGATGGTCGAACCTTTGGGATATCACTTGTGGTGGTAGTGCGGTTGCAGGCGATACAAGTCAGCAGGCTGCTTCAAGAGAGTTATTCGAGGAGTTGGGGATTCATTATAACTTTGAAAAGATACGTCCACTTCTTACTATTAACTTTGAACGTGGCTTTGATGATTTTTATTTAATTGAATATGACTTTGATTTGAATGAATTGAAGTTACAGACTGAAGAGGTACAAGCAGCCAAATGGGCTTCTAAAGAGGAAATCATAAAGCTGATCGATCAAAAAAAATTTATACCTTATTATGAGAGTTTCATTGCGTTACTTTTTGAGGGCCGACATCATTATGGCTCTATTCGTATTTAAGATGTGTAATCTTGCATTGATAACGCATTTAAGGAATTAAGTTTCTAAAGACGTAAAAAAATTGTGAAGTATTGTACTTAAAGTAATGGGTGCTTTGATCCAGGAAGGGTTAATGCACCTTTCTGTTGAAGGTATAGAATCGAAGTAGTTTAGATGGGGATTTATATTTTACTTGTGTTCAACAATCGATTGTTGAACAACTTATATATTAGTTTGAAAAGCGGTGAAATAATTTGACATCAGATCTACCTTAAAGGCTATTTATCTACTGGTAAAAGATTAAGTGATTATTTTATATTAGACGGAATAAGTGATAACAGTATTGAATTTATTGCTGCCATAGAAAAATTGACAGCTAGGCATGATATTCATAATTTAACTATGAATAATTGGAAAGGAATTTTATCTTCTAATGTTGTCGGTTCATTTCGAAAGTGGTGTCCAATATGTTTGGAGCAATTCATGTTTGATAACCAAGAGATTTATGAGCCTTTAATTTGGCGTATTTCTGATTTGCAAAAATGTGATATACATCAAATCAAACTTCAAGATAAGTGTCCAGAATGCCAGAAGCAATTGCAGCTTTATCACAGTAGTTTGGTAAACGGTTATTGTCAACATTGTTTCAGTTGGCTAGGTGATAGTAAAGATTCAATAGAAAAAGAGACACTAACTAAAAATGAAAAATTTAATGTTGATAATTATAAACAATTAATTCAAAATCAAGGTAAATTAAGTAGTTTTCCAACAAATGTATCAATTAGTAACTTACTCAATAGGATACAAAATGACTTAGGATTCAAAAGTCGTTCTAGATTTGCAAGCTTCTTGGGTATAAAAGATGTTAGGTTGCATGCTTGGATCCATCGCAAAAATATGCCGAATGTTCAAGGATTGATGAATATAGCAGAAAGGTTAGATTCAACAATTTACGACCTTACAAATGAATACAATAAAAATTTAATCTCGGGAATTGATATATCAAAGTACAATGAATGGCCTAGAGACAATAAATTCTCAAAAAAGAAACTTGAAATTACCCTTACAGAAGCAATTAAAAGTGGTATTCCAAAAAGCCTAAAGCAAATCTGCAGCGAAGGTGGTTTTAGTCCTAATTCAGCAAAGTACCATTTTCCTGAATTAAGTAATAGTATCATGGAAAATTATTCATCGTATCAAAAGCAAATTAAACTTGAACAAAAGTTAAAATTGAAGAAAATACTTAAGGAATGTTTAGAGAGTGAAGAACCCAAAAGCTTAGAAGAATGTTTAAATATGCATGGAATTCCATATACTACAGCAAAGAAGAAATTACCTTCACTATGCGAAAAGGTTTCAAGAAGATATCAAGAACATAAGGAATCTCTAGCAACAGAAAGATTTGAAAGAATATCAAATGAGATTAAGGATGTAATGTTTGGATTACATAGTAAAGGAATTTATCCCAGTAGGATAAAAATAACAGAAGCACTTTCATATAAGGGGTTGTTTTTAGATAAAAGGTTTCGGAATATAAGAAATGAAATTTTAGTCAATTTGGGATACAAAGATGAATAGAAATTTGTAAGGTAATTAAAAACCATATCCTGTATTGGTGCTAGAAAAGGAAATTTATGTAATAAACCATAAAGTTTCCGATGATAAAAAAATAAATCAAAAGCTTTCCTAAAGTTAATTAAAAAACAATTTACCTAAATAAACTTCATAAGAAGAAAATTAAAGGCTAAGAAAATGAGAAGGAAATAATGAATTTTTCTATGCGGCTCTAATGATGGAAAGCTTATGATTTATTTAGTGGAAGGATTATGCTTTACGTCACAGAAATTGACCAGGACTCACCGATATTGGTGGGTCCTTTTTACATTTTGAAAAAGTATTCTTCAAATATAATTTTCTTTTTTAATATTCCGCACTGTACACGATTCGCATTTAAGGCTACCGATTGTTTAAATATAAAACACAGGATATAAGCCGGCAGGTTATTGCTAGCTTATATTTTTTTATACTGCTACATGGGTGGTTCTCAATTTTACGGACCACATTACACCACCTTTCCACCAATTTCCGAAATCAGCACATTTCAATTCCTCTAATTCAAGGTAGAAAGATTTTTATTAAAAGCACTATAATTAATATGAAAATTGTAAAAATTATGATTTTTATACGAAAGATAGATAAACATAACGGAGGGTATACGATGGAATTTAATCAAATTGGTGTGATTGGTTCAGGAACAATGGGGGGTGCAATTGCTCACCAAGCTGCAATATGTGGAATTGATGTCGTACTCGTAGATGTCGAACAAAGATTTTTAGATAATGCAAAAGCACGTATGGAAAAATTAATGGATCGATCAATAATCAAAGGGAAATTAACCGAGGATGATAAGGAAGCAATTCTCTCAAGAATAAAATTTACAACTAGCATGTCTGAAGTTAGAGATTGTGATGCTGTCATCGAAGCTATTATTGAGGATTTGGAAGCGAAAAAAGAAATTTTTCAGCAGTTAGATGAAATTTTAAAGCCAGATGCGCTGATTGCATCAAATACTTCCTCTATGTCGATCACAGTACTTGCCAGTAGCACAAACAGACCAGAACAAGTAGCAGGCATGCATTTTTTCAATCCACCACAGGTCATGAAATTAGTAGAAGTCATTAGGGGCTATAAAACGAGTGATGAAACTGTAAGCGTATTCAAAGAGTTGGCAATTGCGATGAAAAAAGAACCAATTGAAGTAAAGAAAGATGTTCCGGGCTTTATTGTGAATCGAATTATGATTCCTCAATTCATCGAAGCAATCCGCTTAGTGGAAGAAGGAGTGGCTTCTCCAGAAGACATTGATAAGGCGGTTACTCTAGGATTGAATTATCCAATGGGGCCATTCACCCTCCAAGACTATGCAGGAGTAGATATTGGATTACATGTAATGGATTATTTTTACGAAGAATTCAAGGACCATCGATTTGCTGCACCACTTACACTACGAAATCTAGTACGCGCTGGCCGAGTTGGAAAGAAAGCAGGAGCAGGCTGGTACGACTATTAACTTTATTCAGTAGAAGTCCATCACTTTTTTTCAGTGGTGGGATGAATTCAAAAGGTTAACAATTCAGTGTAGATTCAACACTTGGCTGAATAAAGTTAAGCCTCCGGCGGATGCCACGGATTTTAAAAGGGAACTTTTCGAGCAAAAGAAGATCAAAGACTAAGAANNGTGGGCCTAAAAAATCTGAGCACAAATACGCCAAGGCGCATTTGATTATTAAAAAAAGAGAAAGGTTGTGTTAAGAAGCATGGATACAATCCAATATATTTCTAATGACCAACATATCGGAATTGTTTATTTAAATCGACCTCCGTATAACCCTTTAAGTACTCAAGTATATAAAGAGTTATATAGTCTCTTTGATGAACTTGAAAAAGATTCAGAGGTCCGCGCCATCGTACTCACAGGAAAAGGTGACCGCGCTTTTGCAGCAGGGGCTGATATCAATGAAATGGTAAACCTAGATGGAGTTGACATGATGGAAATGTCGAGAATCTCTCGACTTGCTTATGACAAAATCGAATCCATTTCCAAGCCGGTGATTGCCGCAGTAAACGGGCTTGCTTTAGGTGGTGGTTGTGAATTAGCACTAGCGTGTGATTTTCGAATTGGCTCACCAACGACTAAGTTTGGGTTACCTGAAATCAATTTAGGAATAATCCCTGGTGGCGGTGGAACTCAGCGCCTTCCACGTTTAATTGGGCAAGCAAAAGCGAAGGAATTGCTCTATTTTGGGGAAATGATTGATGCTGAAAAAGCGCTAGAAGTGGGTTTAGTCAATAAGGTAGTACAGTCAGAGAAAGTGCTAGAAGAAGCACTTGAATGGGCTGGAAAATTAGCAGAAAAGCCACGTGTGGCTATGAAAATGCTAAAAACATCTGTTAACCGAGGAACAGAAGTAGATTTACAAGCTGCGTTAGATCTTGAAACGGCTTGTTTTGGAAATGCGTTTGCAAGCAAGGATCGTGTTGAAGGAATGAGGTCTTTTGTAGAAAAGAGAAAACCACAATTCGTTGGAAAGTAGGGTGAAGTACTTGAGTAAAGAAATTGTTGTCATTGATGGTGCACGGACGGCTTTTACGGAATTTGGAGGATCATTTCGCGATGTACCTGCGATTGACCTTGCCGTACATACAACGAAGGAAGCTATGCGTCGCTCGCAGGTCCAGCCAGAGGAAGTGGATCAGGTTGTCATTGGGAATGTTATTCAATCCAGTACGGACGCCATTTACATGGCAAGACATGTTGGATTAAAGTCAGGAATTCCCGAACATGTACCTGGATTAACGGTAAATCGCCTTTGCGGTTCAGGCTTACAAGCCATCGTAAACGCAGCGCAATCTATTAAGCTTGGAGAATCAAATGTTAGCATTGCGGGTGGTACAGAAAATATGAGTCAGGTTCCACATGTTGTCCGGGGGGCTAGATGGGGATTGCCACTTGGAAAAGCACCAATGGAGGATTATCTGTGGGAAGCTCTCTATGATCCATATGGTAAATGCTCAATGGCGATTACAGCGGAAAATCTTGCAGAAAAATATGAGATTTCGAGAGAACAAATTGATGAGTTTGCCTCACAAAGTCACAAGCGAGCATTAGTAGCACAAGAAAAAGGAGTTTTTGCACAGGAGATTGTACCGGTAACTGTGAGAAATCGAAAATCAGAGAAAGTCATTGATCAAGATGAGCATCCACGGGATACTCCAGTTGAAGTGTTAAATAGACTACCAGCTAGATTTAAAGAAAATGGTGTGGTTACTGCTGGGAATGCAAGTGGGATAAATGATGGCGCTGCGACCATGGTTGTTACTTCAAGTGAGTATGCCGAAAAAAGGAATTTAAAACCAATAGCAAGACTGGTGTCCTGGGGCATTGTTGGAGTAGAACCAAGATACATGGGAATCGGGCCAGCACCAGCGATTCGACAAGCATTAGAGCGTGCGAATATGAAAGTAGAGGATTTAGATCTAATCGAAATCAATGAAGCTTTTGCTGCTCAATATTTAGCTTGCCAAAAAGAATTAGGGTTTGATCCGAATATTGGAAATGTCAATGGTGGTGCAGTCGCATTAGGTCATCCACTTGGGGCAAGTGGTGCGCGAATCAGTCTATCACTACTATATGAACTTAAGAGAAGAAATAAAAAATACGGCGCATCTGCATTGTGTATTGGTGGAGGCCAAGGAATTGCGGCAATTTGGGAAGTGTTGTAATTAGATTCAGTCGGGGATCGGCCTCGACTGAATCTAATTATCCCTTCCAGCGGGGGACATGCGATTTTAAAAGGAAATTCTAGTAATTGGGGTGAATTACATGAAAAAAGAATTAAGCAAACTTAGTATTTCAGAGCTTTTAGAAAAGGTTTGTAAAAAGGATCCTCAACATGAAGTTTCATACGATGGTTATACAAGGGTAACCTATCAGGAATTGTGGGAGAAATCTCTTAATCTCGCAGCCTCACTGCAAGAAATCGGCATAACAAAAGGAGATAAAATTGCGGTATGCTTACCAAATTGGAATGAATTTGTTGTAATTTATATGGCAACCGCTCACCTCGGAGCTGTCATTGTTCCTTTTAATACACGCTATAGACAAGATGAAGTTGAGTATATTTTACGTAATTCAGAAAGCAAGATTGCCTTTTTTACCGAAGAATTTGGTGGAGTTAAGCATTACGAGCAATTCACGCTGGCGACTCAACTTGTTGCCAGCCTTGAAAGACTTATTACAGTTCGGTGCGTGAAAGACGGTCATATGAGTTATGAGCAATTACTTGAAAGAGTTGATCAAAATCTTTTTTCTCCTGTCTTAGTAGATTCTGACAATGATGTTTTCTGTATTCTTTATACATCAGGTTCAACAGGTGCACCAAAAGGGGCAATGCTCACGCATAGTAATTTCGTAAACACCGCGACCATCACTGCGGAAGAGATGAAGTGCACCGTAGACGATGTCTTTTATGTTGCAGTACCTTTATTCCATGTATTTGGAATGGTGCCAAGCATTTTAAGTACGATAGCGATTGGTGCACGAATGGTCTTGGCGGAAAAATACAATGCCAAAGAGGCGTTGGAAACTATACAAAATGAAAAAATTACGGTCAAGCATGGCGTTCCTACGATGTTTATTTTAGAGCTTAATCATGCTGAGTTCCGAAATTATGACCTGTCTTCACTAAGAACAGGCATCATCGCTGCGGCTCCATGCCCGGTTGAAATTGTGAAACGAATTCGAACTGATATGGGCTGTGACATTGTGGTTTGCTATGGATTAAGTGAAACATCACCAACCCTCACGATGACAGCATTTGATGATGATGATCAAATTCGTGCGGAAACAGTTGGTAAGGTGCTACCTGGAGCAGAAGTGAAAATTGTAAACGAATTTAAAGAAGATGTTGGTCTTAACGAAGTTGGAGAAATCGCCTGTCGTGGTTTCGGAATCATGAAAGGCTACTACAATATGCCAGAAAAAACACGGGAAGCACTAGATCGTGAAGGCTGGTTTTATTCAGGGGACCTTGGCACTATAGATGAGCAAGGAAACCTAAGAATTGTTGGTCGTAAAAAAGAAATGATCATTCGCGGTGGCTACAATATTTACCCAAGGGAAATTGAGGAAGTTCTATATACACACCCAGATGTAATGGAAGTAGCAATTGTTGGTTTGCCTGACACTGTTTTAGGAGAGATCTCTTGCGCTTGTGTAAAAATTAAGCCGAATACCTCACCAAATGCGAATGATCTACTCGAGTTCGTAAGACCGAAAGTCGCGGACTATAAAGTGCCGGATAAACTGCTCATTATGGATGAGTTTCCGATGACAGCCAGCGGAAAAATTAGAAAAGTATCGCTACAAGAACAATTAAAAGAAAAATTGGGGGCAGAATTACGATGAGAAGAAAAACTTGGGTCTGGTCATTTCTGGTCATTTGTTTAAGCATTTTTGTCATAGCGGGCTGTAGTGGTGGTTCAAAACAAACTAAGGGAGAAACCAATGGCGGCGATGCCAAGCCAAGTGGTGAATCCTCTGACACAATTAAAATTGGTATTATTGTTGCGGATACTGGCCCAGCATCCGCATTAGGAAAGCCCGAAGCAGATGTTGCCCGTCTACTTAAAAAGCAACTTGAAGGCAAAGATTTTAATGGAAAAAAGGTAGAGCTTATTATCGAGGATTATGAAACAGATGATACAAACGCAGTCGTGCTTATGAAGAAAATGATTTCCGAGCATCATGTAACAGCTGTTGTTGGTGGAACTCAAACGAGTACAAGTGTTGCTCTCATGGGTGTTGCTGCAGAAAATAAAATTCCACTTGTTGCTTTAGGGGTATTAAATGATGACCAGTTTAATGAATACACGATTCAGGCTCCCCAAAGCAACGAAACGGTTCTTCAAAATGTAATTGATTATTTAAAAGATAACAATATTGATAGTGTTGCATGGATCAATGCAAGAGATGGTTTCGGTCAGACTGGACTTCCAGTTTTTGAAGGAATGGCTAAGAATAATGGGATTGATATTGTAGCAAAAGAAGACTTTGATGCGGAAGCTACTGATATGACTGTTCAGTTAACCAAAATCAAACCTAAAAATCCTGGTGCCATCATCATTTGGTCACGTCCACCTGGGGCGGGAATTATCGCGAAAAATTATTCACAATTAGGCATAGATGTTCCAATGATCCAAAGCCATGCTGTAAGTAATAAAGGATTTTTAGACCAAGTTGGGGCCGAAGGAGTAGGGGTCCACGTTATTGGAAGTAAATTAAATGTCCTTGAGGCACTGGAAGATAACGAACAAACCCAGCTTTTTAAAGAGTTTGCTGAACCATTTATGCAAGAGTACGATTATAATCCTGGTCCATTCGGTGGCTATGCGTATGATGGTATTCAAATGGTGCTACAAGCTATTTCTGAAGGAAATACGGATTCCGCTTCAATTAAGGAATATTTAGAAACCATCTCCTATAAAGGAGTTACCGGAACGTATAAACTATCACCAGATAATCGCAATGGAGTTGAAGGGGACGGTATGGCAATCTTGAAAGTTGGAGAAAACGGCTGGGAATTAGAATAGTTGAAAAGGTAGAACAATTGAAGCATGTATGATGGAGGTCATACATGCTTTCCACTTTCTTTCGTAAAAGGAGGGTTACAATGGATGCGGTTATTCAATATCTCATAACAGGTTTAACAACCGGAAGTATATATGCATTGATTGCGATCGGCTTTGTGACAATTTACAATGTGACAGGCATTATTAACTTCGCCCAAGGTGAATTTGCTATGCTTGGAGCAATGTTTTGCATCACTTTTTCTAGTCTAGGTTTACCAATTTATGTCGCCATTTTGCTAGCCGTGTTATGTACGGCTCTGATTGGTTTTGGGATTGAGAAACTTGCTATTGCACCAACGAAAAATGCTAGTTTTATTAGCTTGATTATCATTACAATCGGTCTATCAATGGTTCTTAAAGCGATAGGATTATTTGCTTGGGGCACGTACCCTAAGTCACTTCCAGCTTTTTCTTCCAATAATCCGATCCAAATTATGGGTGCCGTATTAATGCCACAAAGCATTTGGGTAATTGGTACGCTATTATTCTTACTCGCACTTCTTTATTTCTTCTTTGAAAAAACAATGACTGGTTCAGCGTTAAAGGCATGTGTCATTAATCCAATCGCAGCTAGGCTAATGGGCATCAATACCTCAACAATGTCTACATTGGCATTTGTTTTAAGTGCAGCAGTTGGTGCCATTGCTGGAATCGTAATAGCACCCGTAACAGGTGCAACCTATGATATGGGACTAATGCTTGGGTTAAAGGGATTTATGGCCATGATTATCGGAGGGATGACAAAGGTTCCTGCTGTCGTTGTTGCGGGCTTTTTAATCGGTGTAATTGAGGCTTTTTCAGCAGGATATATTTCCACTTCATATAGTGATGCGATTAGTTTTGGAATTCTATTAATCGTACTTTTTGTAGCTCCAAATGGAATCATGTCAAAAGTCATTGGGAATCGCGTGTGAGGAAAGGAGTGAATGAATATGATGTATCCGAGTCGAACGAGACCGCTGCTTATTATGTTACTTATAATAATTGTTCTTCCTTTATTATTCAATAATTCTTATATGTTAAGCTTATTTATCTTAATTGGAATCTATAGCATGATCACAATCGGTTTAAGTCTTCTTATGGGATATGCAGGCCAAATATCCCTTGGACATGCGGCCTTCTTTGGGATAGGTGCTTATATAACCGGAGTACTAACAACACACTTTCAAACATCTTCATGGGTAGCTCTCATTGTAGGGGTGCTTGTCACTGGCCTTCTTGCCTATGTAATTGGAATTCCCATTTTAAAATTAAAGGAACATTTTTTAGCTTTTGCAACAATTGGAGTTAACGTCATTGTATTTGTTTTATTACTAGGACTTACCGACCTAACTAAGGGAGCTGCCGGTTTATCTGGAATCCCTAAATTAAATCTTTTTGGTTTTGTTTTACAGCAAGAGTTGAGCTTCTATTATTTTATCTGGGGAGTAGTATTTCTAACCGTTCTCATTTCGCTTAATATAGTTCATTCTCATGTCGGAAGAGTATTAAGGGGAATTCATGATAGTGAGATTGCAACAAAATCTTTAGGTATCAACGTTGCAAAGTTTAAACTACATATTTTTGTGCTAAGTGCAATCTTTGCTGCAATTGCAGGTAGTATGTATGCTCACTTTATGAACTTTATTACACCCTCTACTTTTCACATTTTGGTCTCAATACAATTTTTAGTGATGGTAGTTGTAGGTGGTTCCCAATCGATTTGGGGAGCAATAGCAGGTGCCTTTGTGATGACAATGCTTGGTGAATGGGTAAAAGATTATCTCCCATTGTTGTTTGATGTAAGCGGAGAAGTTGAAATCATTGTGTATGGACTTGTTCTAATTCTTGTTGTCATGTTTTTGCCAAAAGGACTTATTCCAAGCGGCGCCAAACTATATGAACGAGTCAAAGAAAAGGTTCGCCCTGTTACAAGAAAGGAGGAAATTGTTACAAATGAAAACAACCATCCTGCAGATTAAGAATTTGACGAAACGATTTGGAGGAATTGTGGCAGTGAACGATGTCTCCTTCACTATGAGTAAAGGAGAAATACTTGCTGTCATTGGTCCGAATGGTGCGGGTAAAACGACATTATTTAATATGATTTCCTCCGTCCTGCCAAGTACAAGCGGTGAGGTTTGGTTTAGTGTGGAAAGACTTAATGGTGCACCGGTTCATAGTTTAGCTTCAAAAGGGATTACTCGTACATTTCAAAACCTACAAATCTTTGATAATATGACCGTTCTTGAGAATGTCATGCTTGGGGTTCATCCACAAATGAAAACGAATGTATTTCTAGCAGCACTAAGAACTAAGGCGGTAATAAAAGATGATGAAATGGCAAAACAGATTGCTGAAGAAGCATTGGAAAAGGTAGGAATCCTTGAACAGGCAGATCAGATTGCAGGAAACCTTCCATATGGGCTGCAAAAGCTTTTAGAAATTGCACGGGCAATCGTCTCCAAACCCAAGCTTGTTTTACTGGATGAGCCAATGGCTGGATTAAACGATGGAGAGGCTGCAAAGGTTGCAAATATCCTACTCGACATGAAACAAGAAGGTTATTCATTCCTATTTGTGGAACATGACATGAATACAGTCATGAAAACAGCAGATAAAATTGTTGTAATAGACTTTGGAAACAAGATTGCAGAAGGAACTCCCGAAGAAATCAAAAAGAATCCAAAGGTCATTGCTGCTTATTTAGGGGAGGAAGTAATATGACACTCCATACAACGAATTTAACAACGTATCATGGTAGAGTTAGAGGAATTGATGGAATTAATCTAGTTGTGAACCCTGGTGAAATCATTTCGATAATCGGAGCGAATGGTGCGGGGAAAAGCACCTTGCTTGGAACGATTTCTGGAATCTATAAGCCAACAGTAGGTGAAGTCTTTTATAATGAAACAGCTATAACGAAAGTGAAGTCTCATAAGGTAGTAGAACATGGAATTTCTCTCGTTCCTGAGGGGAGGCAAATCTTTTCAAGCCTAACAGTCAAAGAAAATCTGATTCTAGGAATGTATTTCAAATACCGAAAAGAAAAGCAATTGGTCGCCTCAAAAATAGATCGAATGATTGAAATATTTCCGGGTTTGCAAAAACATATGAATAGTATTGCCGGAACTTTGAGTGGAGGAGAACAGCAAATGTTAGCCATCGCAAGGGCGTTGATGTCTGATCCAAAAGTGATCCTTCTAGATGAGCCATCAATGGGGCTTGCACCGTTAATTGTTAAAGAAATCCTCGATATTATGAAGCAAATTAGGGATGAGTTCGGGGCAATGGTAATCCTAGTTGAACAAAATGTGAAAGCAGCCTTAAGTGTTGCTGACCGTGCATATGTAATGGATCGTGGTAAATTTGTTCTTGAAGGAAAGGCAGATGAATTAATCCAAAATCCATTGGTTCAATCCACCTATTTGGGATATACAGAAAATGTAATATAGAAGGGTGATAAAAATGAGCTTTATCGTAACAGACGAACAGCAAACAATAAGGAGCTTTGCACGTGACATCGCTAGGAATGAAATTACACCTTTTGCAAGGCAATGTGATGAAGAAGAAGAATTTCCACTTGAAATTTTGAAAAGGCTACATGAGGTCGGCTTATCAAATCTAGGAATACCAGAAGAATATGGTGGACCAGGCATTGATAAGCTGTCTCACGCTTTAATTGTTGAAGAAATAGCAAGGGCGTGTGCGAGTGTTGCAACAAGTATCGAGGCAAATTCCCTTTCAGCATATCCGATCCTTGTCGGCGGGAGTGAAGAACTTAAGAAAAAATATCTCACACAACTTACAAGAGAAGGAAAGTTAGCTGCGTTTGCCTTGACCGAACCAGGTGCTGGAAGTGATGTTAGTTCATTGAAAACAACTGCCATTAAAAATGGAGACGAGTACATTTTAAACGGAGAAAAATGCTTTATAACAAATGCAAGCTATGCCGACTTTTTTGTTGTGTTAGTAAATGTAAAGGAAAGTGGTTTCACTGCCTTCGTAGTAGAAAGAGAATCAGAAGGGTTAGAGGTTGGTGTAAAGGAGAAAAAGCTTGGTTTACGTGCCTCTAATACAGCTTCTGTTATTTTCGAAGACGTTCGCGTCCCTGCTTCGAACTTAATTGGCGAAGAAGGCGCTGGTTTTAAAATTTTTTTACAAGGGCTCATGAATGCTAGACCTATGGTAGGAGCTCAAGCTGTAGGGATTGCTCAAGCTGCCTATGAAGATGCGCTTGCTTATTCAAAAGAAAGAAGCCAATTTGGAAAACCAATATCGAATCTCCAGGCGATCCAATTCATGCTGGCAGACATGGCCATGAATATAGAGGCAGCAAGGCTCCTAGTTCATCAAGCTGTCCATTTTTTCCAATCGGGTACACCATCCATCAAGCATGCTTCCTTTGCAAAGTGCTTTGCTTCTGATACCGCGATGAAGGTAGCAACAGATGCCGTCCAAATCTTTGGGGGCTATGGATTTATTCGTGATTATCCGGTAGAGAAATATTTTAGAGATGCAAAAATCATGCAAATTTACGAAGGAACCAATCAAATTCAAAGAGTCGTGATTGCTAAAGAGATTCTTAAATAATAATTTCTAAGAAGGAATATCGTTCATAAAGTGGAATTAATATAGTAAACATAGGATGGGGTGGTGATTCATTTGGAATTAACGCACGAACGTGAGAAGTTAATGAAAAAAATTGATAATCATTTACGAACAATGGCGCGCCACCTTGTTACATTTGACACCATTCAAGAAACACTAGATTACTTGTTAGAAGGTTTTTATAAGGAATATGCATGTGATTTAGTGGGAGTCGTCCTCTATGAAAAAGGAAGACTTGTCCCCAAGGTCTGGAAGGGTGAACAGTACACAATTGATAAATCACTCCACTTAGATGTCAGTGACTGCTCGCCAAAACTCCTTAAGAATGCTTTATGGTGGCAGAAGGATAAGCATGAAGAGGCAAACTGCGCCTTTCATTCTGCAATGAAAAATGAAAATCTATCAACATGGTTTACAGTCCCCCTACATAACCTAAATGAAAGCTTTGGTCTTTGCATCATTGGCTTTAATGAATTTATTCCATTAATAACAGAAGCAGAACAAATATTTACAGAGTTTGGGCACGATGTCGCATCATCATTGGTCCTTGCTCGAGAGAAAGAAAATCAAAAAAGAAAAATGAAGGGAATTGAGTGGATTAAAGAGAACATCCTCCCAAACTCTTCGATTGATCACATCATCGAAAAGGTTGTTGAACGAGCTTGTAAAGGAACCGGGGCAAGTGGTGCTTGCGTCTATTTATACGATGAAGAAAATACATGCTTCGACCTCCATCCTCCGTGGTATGGGCCAGTTGGACACCCTATCAAAATTCAAATCAACTCAAATAAATCACTAGACCTTTATTTTCCTTCTGTGGAAGAATCAGGAGGAACTGAACTAACCGTTCCATTACTTGTAAATTTAAAGACAATTGGAGTTATTTACGTTACAACGTGTGGGGAAGGCCATTTTACCGAAGAAGACTTGGAATTTCTGAAATTTGTTTCGGATTTCGTTTCCATGCAAATCGAAAATGCAAGACTTTATAAGTTTGAATATGAAAGCAAAAAAAGTCTTGAAACCATTCTAGAGCATCAACAGGAATTAGTGAAAAAGACAGTAAAAGGTGCAGATTTAATTGAGATTACAAATACGATAAGCCCCATGATTGATAGTACCGTATTCTTGTATGATCGATTTATGAATCCAATTACCTCAAAGATAAAAGGAGAGGAAAAGCACCTCCAAAACAAATACCAAAATGAAATCATGAATATGAAAAAAGAGATCACAAACTTAAGTACCGAAGACCTACAAATAACAGTGAACGAAACGGTGTTGCATGTACTTCCCATTTTACAAGGAAATAAAGCTCTCGGATATTTAATCGTAAGTTTATTTCAGAAAAAAATGCATCGTCTCATTCGTCTTACAATTGATTATGTTTTAAATGTGTACGCAATTGAATTTATTAAACAAAGGCTAGTATTGGATACGAAAGAACAAATCCAGGAGGGCTTCATCAATCAATTGTTCACTGAGTCGATTGAAAATCCTGAGAAAATCATTCAATATGCGACATTAACCAATTGGAATATTCTTGAACCCCATACAGTTGTTGTAGTTTCGTTTTTTATAGAGGATGACTCTGGGGAAAATGTTGTGGCGATTGAAGCAATAAAATCAAGAGTATGGGATCAAATTAAGTCTGAATTATCCTTTCACTTTTCAAACATAATTTTTAGTCGAAAAGGTGATGATTATATCAGCATTGTTCAATCGCCAAGAGAGAAAAATTTTTGGGAACGACTTTATAAAAACTTATTAGAATCAACAAGAAAAGAGAAGATTACAGCATTTGTCGGAATCGGAGGGAGTACATCTACACTAGAAGACTACTATGATAGTTTCATGAAAGCCTCCAAAGCTAAAAATGTTATTATGAATCGTAAACCTGATGGTGGCTATGCAGTATATGATGACCTTGGGGCCTACACCATTTTAAGCAATACAAGTGATGTACAGTCAGCCAGAATTTTCATCAAGAAAAACCTTGGGGTTTTAATTCAGTATTCAGAAAAAAACAATGTTGATCTATTTGGAACATTGAAGGTTTTCCTACTTCATAATGGAAACGTAAGAGAAGCCTCAAATGCATTATATATTCATAGAAGTACACTTGAATATCGAATTGACCGGATTGCTGAACTATTAAACGTAGATTTAAATGATGCAGAAATAAGGTTTGAGCTTTTAATGGCTTATAAATTATATAATCTCTTTGACTTCGATTCTTCTGAACTAGTCTAAATATGTAACAAGACAAACTTTTTGTTACTAAATGAAAACGCTCTATAAATATATTGACAGCTTATTAGGAGTAGGCTTATATTCAGGATAAAGATTCTTTGTTTTTAGAATATTGTGTACTTTTGAGAAGAATAAAAATAGACGTGAAAGGACTGAGATCAATTTGAGAACAAACACCATAGCTGGGGCCGTCCGTCGTACGGCTGCACGGGTCCCACATAATACTGCCCTTGTGTTCGATGACAGGGAGTGGAGTTACCGCGAACTAGACATGGCGGTCACGCGTATTGCACGTAAACTGCGTGAACAGGGAGTGGAAAAGGGAGACCGAGTTGCCTCCTACGGTAAAAACTCCGATCTGTACGTTCTACTGTTTCTGGCCACTGCACGTATAGGAGCCATTCACGTTCCGGTAAACTTCCAGCTTCGAGCCGGGGAACTCGACTACATTCTCGGAGATTCCAATCCAACGTTCGTAATCGCTGACCGAGACCTCGCAAATGCAATCTCCCAGACAAAGTCGAACAGCCATCGGCAAATCCTGCAATTTGAGGACGAAATCCTGGAGTGGGCTTTCAGTAAAGACAGCCGTCCTGTTGAAGATGATGAGTTTGAAGTCGAGGACACGGATATCGCTCAGTTACTTTACACCTCGGGCACTACGTCAGATCCAAAAGGTGCAATCATGACGCATCGTGCTCTGATGCACCACTATATGAGTTGCATCCAGGGTCTGGACATCAAGGAGTCAGATCGTGCACTACACTGTCTGCCTCTCTACCACTCTGCGCAAATGCATGTTTTCATGCTGCCGGCACTGTTGGTGGGTGGATGGAACAAGGTGCTTCCTGCTCCCGAGGCCGATGCTGTGCTTAAAACCATGGAACAAGACGCAATCACATCGTTCTTCGCCGCTCCTACTATTTGGGTTTCAATCGCGAATCACGATGATCTGACATCGCGGGACCTCGGGAAACTACGGAAGGCCTATTATGGTGCTTCGATTATGCCTGGGCCAATACTCGAACGACTGCAAAAGTGTCTGCCAGAGCTCGGTTTTTACAATGTGTTCGGCCAGTCTGAGATGGGGCCAGCCTGTACGGTCCTGCGTCCTGAGGAGCATGCGGACCACTCTGGTTCCGCAGGAAGACCAATGCTCTTCGTTGAGGCGCGGGTCGTAGATGACGAAGGTAATTGTGTGCCCACTGGCGAACTTGGCGAAATTGTGTACCGCTCGCCACAGCTGTGTCTAGGCTACTGGAACAAAAGTGAAGCCACAGCCAAGGCATTCGCTGGTGGTTGGTTCCACTCTGGAGATCTCGTGAGGCAGGACGAGAACGGATACATCGAGGTTATCGATCGGGTAAAGGATGTCATCAACACAGGAGGTGTGCTGGTGGCTTCCCGCCAGATAGAGGACTGCATTTACGAGTTGACTCAGGTTGCTGAAGTCGCGGTTGTCGGTATACCAGATGAAAAGTGGATCGAGGCGGTTACTGCCTTCGTTGTAATCAAAGCTCCAGTGTCTGAGGAGGAAATCCTTCAGCATGTCAGAAACAAGTTAGCCAGCTACAAGGTGCCAAAGAGGGTAGAGTTCGTAGACGAATTGCCGCGAAATGCCAGCGGTAAAATTCTCAAACGTCAGCTGCGGCATGTCGGTGATTCAAAGAGCGCTACTTGAGTCTGTTTAACTTTTCTTGTTTTTTGGATTCCATTCTTTACTCAGCTTATCTCTTTTCTAATTTTCCTTCATTACTACATTTTACTAACTAATAATAAAGCAAAGGAGGGGATCTGATGGAAGAGACTGTTTTACAGGCAATTCAAGATGAATATCCAGATGATTTTGCGTGGTGTTATGGGTGTGGCAGGTTAAATAACGATGGTCATCATTTTCGCACATGCTGGGATGGGGAAAATACCCTTACAATTTATATGCCAAAGCCAGAACACACAGCTATTCCAGGTATTGTTTATGGAGGCCAAATCGCATCCTTGATTGATTGTCATGGAACAGGTTCAGCTTCACTGGCATTACACCGAAAAAATGGTCATGAAGTTGGCAGTGGGGTAGAACCTCCTAGGTTTGTAACGGCTTCATTAAAAGTTGATTTTATCAAACCTACACCACAGGATGTACCATTAAAAGCGATTGGGAAGGTAACAGAAATCCATCCAAAGAAATGGAAAGTGGAAACAGAAGTATTTGCAAAAGATACACTTTGTGCGCGTGGGGAAGTAATTGCTGTTGTAATGCCAGCTACATTTGCCAAAAAGGATTGAGATTGTAGGTATTTTTATTATTAACTAAAAGCACTGCTTTGGGAGTGCTTTTTGATATGCATATTATTCAACAGTTAGAGTGGATGGTATATATTATACAAAAGTGGATGGTATCTAGAAGGAATTCTTCCTATATAATAGGTATTTGGAAATAGTTTTAAAGAAGAACGCATTTTGTGCCGAAGTCACATCCAACTTCTGTGAGGTGTATTATGAAGATATTAATTGCTTTGGTTTTAATTATTGGAGTAATTTCCTTAATAGCAACACTTTTAGTTGCTGGAAAAGGTGATGCCAATTATAGCGGCGCAGCGAAGAGGAATACCACTAATTTAACACTAATCTATGTTGTCATTATTCTTTTGGCTGTTATCGCTTTAGCTATTTATATAGTAAGATTGTAGTTTGAAATGCTTATCTTATAACTGTAAGGAATGTTTAATTATGGACTGGAAACCTGATCGAAAAGCAAAGAGAGCAATCTACAAGCAGCTTGCGGAATACATTGAAAATGGGATAGCAGATGGTACATTCCCGCCGGATAAGCCTTTGCCTTCCGAAAGATATCTGGCAAAGGAAATAAATATAAACAGAAGTACGGTTGTAGCAGCATATGATGAATTAGAATCTAACGGACTTGTCAAAAGAACCCGAGGGAGCGGTACAACGATAAGTAAAGATATATGGGGAAATACGAAAACAAGAATACCTAGCTGGAATCGATATGTTGAAGCGGGTTCCTTTTTACCAAACTTGCCTGTCACACAAAAGATTCGTAAAGAAACAGAAGCCCATAATCTAATAAATCTAGCGAGTGGGGAATTGTCAGAGGATCTTTTTCCCATAAAGGCCTTACGGTATATCACATCTACAAGATCGTATGCTGGTCGTATTCGGTATGATCACCCGCAAGGAAATAGGATTTTAAGAGAAACAATTGCCGCTCACGTTGAAAAATATAGAAGAATTGAGTGTAATCCTAGTTCCATTCTGATCACTTCTGGTGCTCAGCAGGCTTTACATTTAGTCGTTCAATGCCTCCTAAAGCCTGGAGATGCTGTTGCAATCGAAGAACCATCTTATCATTATAGTCTTCCAATCTTTAAATCAGCGGGACTTAAAACATATTTTTTACCCGTTCACAAAGACGGTGTAAATCCAGAAGATCTCGTTTCTTTATACAAAAAGCATCGAATCAAAATGATCTTTCTTAATCCAATCTTTCAAAATCCTACGGGCACATTACTTAATGAAAATAGAAGAAAGAGGATCTTGGAAATTTCATCTGAATATGGAATTCCTGTTGTTGAAGATGACCCATACAGTTTAACCTCTTTTAGTGGCGAACCAATCTCAACTTTAAAATCCATGGATGTTCATGGCAATGTCTTATATATTAGTTCATTGTCTAAAATTGTTGCATCAGGCTTACGAATCGGATGGATAATCGGTCCAAAACCTGTTATTGAAAGACTATCTGATGCTAAGCAGCAGATTGATTTTGGACATGCAAGTTTCACGCAATGGATTGCCAATGATTTTTTAGAATCAGACGAATTTGATACACATATTAAAAACTTACGTTTACAATTAAAAAATCGAAGAGACCAAATTGTTTTCAGTCTATCCGAGTTTTTAGGGGAACAGGTTGAATACCATATCCCTGAAGGTGGTATTCATATTTGGTGTAAAGTGAATGGGGAGTTTAGTGAAATACAACTATTGGAAGAGTCTATAAAGAGGGGTGTTATTTATGTCCCTGGTTCCACAATGGGCTCAAATAAGAATTATATTCGATTTACATTTGCCAGAGAAAATGAGAAAAACATTCATGAAGGGATCAGAAGATTTGCAAGTGCACTGCTAACTGTAAAGTAAAGGAAACACTGATAAGCTAATTCCTAAAATAGGGAATTAGCTTTTATATTGACATAAGAAATAAATACGTTTTTAACATGTTTGGCTTATCCATCCATACATTCATCAATCCTCATAAAAACCTACAAAAAATAAAGGTATTTGACGATAATTGTCTAATTACTAGATAATTATAACTATTTTGTGAGGGATACGATGAAGCAACAGATTGAGTGTATTGGCAGGAAAATAAAAAATTTAAGTTATGACAGATATGAAGGCATGTTGGCACAAAGTGAAGATGAAAATTTTCATATAAAAAATTTGGATTTCCCAAGTGCTTCTGATGAAAATTTATTCCTATATATTGGGGAATACGTAATTAATGAGAACGAAGAAATAAAAGCTAAAATAGTGGCCTATGTGGAAGTCCTAGGTCTTACATTAATTAAATCTAAAGCTTCCTTGGATGAATCTATTCATTTTATTTATCTGACAAGAAGTTCAATTATGGAAGTTCTCGAACAAGAATTAATGCAGCAGACTATTTCCACCCACTGCTTTTTTGAGGTCATGAAGCGGATTGAAAATTCGTACGAACTAATCGTTAAAACGTTATGTACGATCTACAATGATGAATGGTCATTTATCAAACTTGCGTTAGATGAGTCGAAAGAGGATTTGAAAATGACTCTAAAAGAGCTGGCAGATTTACAGAGAGTCCTAAATGAAGCTACTATTTTTGCAGTGACAGATCGTGAGGATCGAATATTATATGCAAACGATCATTTTTGTAATTTATATAAATACACAAGAGAAGAATTAATCGGGAAAAAACACGATATTTGCTCGTCTAACTTCCATCCTCCTTCATTTTTCGGTGAAATATGGAACACAATCCAAGCTGGAGAGGTATGGAAAGGAGAAATACTTAATCAAGCAAAGGATGGAACTAAATATTGGCTAGATACAATTATCATTCCGTTTGTCGATTCAAATGGAGAACGATATAAGCATATCTCCATTCAATATGATATTACGGAGAATAGGAATACGGAAGAAGCTTTACGTAAAACAGAGAAGCTTGCGATGATTGGGGAATTGGCATCTGGAATCGCACACGAGATTCGAAATCCGTTAACCACAATTCGGGGATTTGTACAGTTATTGAATGAACGAGGAGTAGAAGGACAATATGTAAACACCATTCTTGATGAAATTGATCGCATCAATTTCATTGTGAGTGAATTCATGGTTTTTGCCAAGCCACATCAGATTTACTTTAGTAACTGCAATCTAAACTGTATTTTAAGAAGTGTCATTAAATTTCTTGAGCCAGAAGCCATTTTAAAAAATATTAATATTAACATCCATTTTCCCAATGAAGAAATCGTGATTCTTGGGGAAAAAAATCAGTTAAAACAGGTATTTTTAAATCTAATGAAAAATTCCATTGAGGCTATGCCAAATGGGGGTAATATAGATCTTGAAATTGAGATGACACCTCAAACGATATCAATCAAGTTAAAGGACGACGGTCTAGGAATGAACGCAGACCAGTTGAAAAAACTTGGAGAGCCCTTTTTTACAACGAAACAGGATGGGAATGGTTTGGGACTGATGGTGAGCTATAAAATCATCCAAAACCATAAAGGCACTATTGAGGTTAACAGTCATTTGAATGAAGGTACTACCTTTTTGATTACATTTAAAAATCCCGCAAATGGTATGGTCAGAGCTTCCAAACAAGAAGCCCACCGATAATGAGAGAGACCTCTCCCTTCGTCCTAAACAGAAATGTTTACTGAACCATCTAAAATGTTTAAACTAGGAAAGTTAGCATTTTGTATTATGGATGGTGTTAGTTGATGTTAAAAGCGTATTCTTGGCTAACTTTTTGTGTAGTGGTATGGGGGAGTAATTTTATATTTGGAAAAATCTTAGTTTTGGATTTTTCACCAGCCATGCTGACGATGTTAAGGCTATTGTTTATTGTAACTTTTTTAATCGGATTAACCTTACTCAAAAAACAGTTTAAACCACTAAATAAATCAGATTATCTTTCCGTTTTTGTTCTAGGAGTAATTGGTGTATATATCAACCAATGGTCCTTTTTTAAAGGATTGCAAACAGCTGATCCTACAACATCTGCGTTAATTTTAGCAACAACTCCAATTATTACGAGTATTTTAGCAGCTATATTTTTAAAAGAAAGATTAACGATACGCATGTTAATCGGGTCGATTGTGGCTATCATAGGCATTTACTTTGTTGTAACAAAAGGAACATTTACATCCATACATTTAGATAAGGGCTTGTTATGGATTGTGGTAACAATGGTCACATTTGCGATTATGATTATAATGACAAGGCTTTTGTCTAGCAGAGTAGATCCAATTAGCATTACGTTATATTCAAATATTGTGGGCCTTATTATGGCAATTCCATTTGCTTTTTTACTCGACTCTCCCTTACAAGTAAGTTCCGACTTTTCTGATTGGGCTTTGTTGATTGGTACCGCCATCGTAGTTCACGGCATGGCTAATTTGATTTGGAATCAAAATATTCGATTTGTCGATGCCTCAAAGGCTTCCGTATTATCAAATTTGGAACCCTTTGTTGCTATGATAATGGGATTACTATTATTATCAAAACCGATTACTGGTGCAGAAATGGTAGGATCCCTTTTTATAGTAGGAGGAGTCATCTTATCTACGTATCAAAGGAAATCATCAGCAACATCCCAAGTGCCTTGAGGAATGATATTTACGAAAAAGGGCTGTCCGATAAGTCCTAAAAAATAAGGCAAGGGAGAAAAACGAGTCGTTTTTTCTCCCTTGCCTTTTTTGTTATGCGATTTTTCTCTGAAATCGTTGCTCTTTCTCATCTCTAACTGCATAACATAATTCTCTTCGCTACCTTATCAGCATCCACAATCGCCACTTTAGGCATTGGAAGAGAATATTTGGCGAGTTTCTCCATGTGAAATAAAACAATGTGTGTCCGTTTCACTTCATAATCCTTTAAATATAAACAAACAATTCCAATGTGCATACTGTAATTTATATCTAATGCAAAATCTTAGATAGTATTTAAAAAGTATAATTAAAACTTGATATATCGTTCTTATTAGTCCATTTCACCTAAAAGTAGAGCATGAAATCCCAAATTACTATTAAAAAGGAACTAGTTCAGGAATAAGAGAAGGGACTATAGAAATAGCGATAAAACAAAGATTAAAAATATATTGAATTGTCTAAAATCGGTAAGTATAATAGGATTTACATTCAGTATTTATTACTTCAAACAGTAATAAAACTACATTCGCTATCATTATAATTTTGGAGTAGTTGACACTCAGTCTTTCGGAAATGAAATTCATTAGTTGCACAGTTATTATATTTTTCTGGGGCGGTGATAACCTTTCTATTATTGTTTCTCGAATAGGTTCTAAGTAACTTTTGAATCCCTGGTGTCAAAGAAAGCAGTACAGGAATTCTAATTGTGGTTTTATTAACTTCTTTCATTTTTGGGTTACAAAAAGAATTAAAAGTTCAATAGCAATCATCATTCCATTCATGAGTGACATCATTAATAAAATATGGGGGGTTCACCATGCTCGATCAAATTGTTAATACAATCGTTAATTGGCTATGGAGTCCAATTCTGGTTGGATTTATTGTTTTTTGCGGTATTTATTTTAGTTTTCGTACAAGATTTTTACAGATTCGACACATCAAAGAAATGGCAAGACTAATCATTTCTGGAAAGGGATCTGATGCAGGGGTTTCTTCATTCCAAGCGTTAGCAATGTCTTTATCAGGTCGTATCGGTGTAGGGAATATTGCAGGAACAGCAACAGGTATTGCTTTTGGAGGACCAGGTGCCGTCTTTTGGATGTGGGTTATTACCTTCATTGGTGCAACCTCAGCCTTCGTTGAGTCCACGCTTGCTCAAATCTATAAGGAAAAGCAAGATGGTGAGTACCGAGGGGGGCCAGCATTCTACATAGAAAAAGGACTTGGTTGGAAATGGTTTGCCGTCATTTTCGCAGTTGCAACATTACTTGCGATGTCATTTTTGATGCCAGGCATACAGGCAAATGCGATTGCTGATGGAATGCATAATGCGTTTGGGATTGACAAATCAATTACAGGTTTAATTGTTGTCGCACTTGTTGGATTTACGATATTTGGTGGAGTTAAGCGTATTGCGAGAGTTGCAGAGCTCGTTGTTCCTTTTATGGCGGCTGGATATCTATTAATTGCATTAGCAATTATTGTAGTGAACTTTGGAAAAATCCCAGAAGTATTTTCACTCATTTTTACAAGCGCTTTCGGAGCAGAAGAATTATTTGGTGGAATTCTTGGTTCAGCGGTTATGTGGGGAGTAAAACGTGGTCTTTATGCGAACGAAGCTGGTCAGGGTACTGGAGCTCACCCTGCAGCGGCAGCTGAAGTTTCTCATCCAGCTAAGCAAGGTCTCGTACAGGCATTTTCGATTTATTTAGACGTATTCTTAGTTGTTACATCAACTGCAATGATGATTCTATTTACAAATCAATATAATGTAATAAATGAAAAAACAAAAGAATTCATAAAAGAAGGTCTTCCAGGGGTAGAACCAGGTGCTGGTTATACTCAAGCAGCGGTAGATACCCTTCTCCCGGGGTTCGGCTCAGGATTTGTAGCTATTGCATTATTCCTCTTTGCCTTCACAACCATTTATGCCTATTACTATATTGCTGAGACAAACTTAGCTTATCTAGTACGGGGCAAATTCAAAGGTATAGCATTTCTTTTGTTAAAACTCGTTCTTCTTGGTGCCATTTTCTATGGATCTATAAAAACTGCAACAACAGCATGGGCAATGGGAGATATTGGACTTGGAATCATGGTGTGGCTGAACTTAATTGCGATTTTACTGCTATTCAAGCCAGCAAATATTGCCTTGAAGGACTACGAAGAACAGCTTAAACAAGGAAAAGACCCAGTATTTAACTCATCAAAATATGGAATAAAAAATGCAGACTTTTGGAAAGATGGTTACCAAAAGTCAAGTGAAGATAAGAAAAAAGAGATATCATAATCATAACTTATTAAAAAATCGGCTATTTCTATTTAGGAATTAGCCGATTTTTGTGTAATTTATTTAAGATTCGTCCGTAGTTTGTGTTTGGAGTGTTGATTGTGCTTGACTAATGATTGTTTGAACTTGAGCAGATAGCTAATAATTAAACCTAAGCCAATGATTCCACCATCTAAAACTTTGTTTGGTATTAAACAAGATTGATCCCATTACGATTGTTATACTACCCACAAGGATTACGACTGCTTTCATAGTGACATTATAGACAACTTTTAACACCTCTTCATCTGTACTTAGGTATTATTTTCCTCAAATGACACAG
>NZ_JBALOX010000052.1:38350-38994 GCF_036965165.1 Bacillus sp. JJ1521
CCTCAAATGACACAGAATAATAAAAGAAATATTTTGTTAAGGAGAGGATTTCTTATGAAAAAAATCATTATCTTAATTGCCACTTTATGCATTACCACTATCCTAGCCTCATGTAACCAAAACGATGAAACCAATCAGCCTAACGACAATAAACCAGTAAATGAAACTGAGAATCAAGTTGAAAACAATCAAGACAAAACTACTCAAGAAGAAGAAAATAACGATGTAGATGAAACTGAACAAAATAAGGAAAATGATGTAACACCTACTAATGAAGGAAAGGTATATCAAAACAAAATTTTCAATGATGTAAAGGTTTCAGATACGGACAATCAAATCGTCATTACCGGGAAAGCACAGGTTTTTGAAGGTGTTTTTGACTATGCCCTTTACGATGGCGAGGAAAAGCTACTGGAAGACCATTATCAAACAATAGGCGCTCCTTCTTGGGGTGACTTCAAAATACCAATTGATAAAAATTTATACGCTCAACATAAAAACGATGTAAGACTTGAACTATTCGTTTATTCCGCAAAAGATGGTTCAAAAGAAGATATTCTTGAAATTCCACTTACAAAGAAATAGTACAAACCCTTAAAGTAGACCCAAGTCCTAGAAATCACTTGGGTCTTTTTTTTTTTTTT
>NZ_JBALOX010000052.1:39036-47363 GCF_036965165.1 Bacillus sp. JJ1521
TCCTATGGTTGTTTGGAAAAACTCAAAACAGGTGGAGGGAAAGCAATGACAGTTAAAGGTCAGGTTAAACAAACAATAGCAGGTTTAAAAAGTGCACAAGCAAGCCTTGAACAATTTGCACTTCAAACTCAAAATCAACAAGCCAAACAAATGTATCAAACTGCTTCACAACAAACACAAATGATCGTGGATAGTCTTAACCCACGTCTGCAAGAATTGGATTCGGAAGAACCACAATATCAACAAGAATAAATAAACCCGAAAAAAATCAAGGAACAATTGAAATTCAAGGTTGGTTACAATACCAACCTTTTTCTCCAGTTTTTACGTTCCATGGAGGGGATTGAAGAGATGAAAAGAAAAAAGGTTTTCTTTCGATGTAGTATTTTTTTATTTGTAATTTTAGGGTTATTAGTTGGCTGCAAGGAAAATATGGATTCTGTCAAAAATCAAAGCACATCGATTACGAAAATAAGTGCAAAAAAGTCAATCAATCAAACAACCGCAAATCAAGCTAAGGAGCTATTAATTAAAAGGGATGACGTCACCGGTGTTCGTGGAGTTAATACGAATAAAGAACTCCTAATTGCAATCACGGTCCACCAAATGGATAGATTTCAGCTGAAGACGATTGAAAAGAGTGTGAAAGAGGAGCTAACAAAGGAATATCCAGACTACAAGATTCAAGTATCAACCGATCAAAAAATGTTTCTGGAATTAGATATTTTGGAGAGAAAGCTCGAGAAAGGGGAGACTGGGGAAAAAGAGCTAAAAAAAGAAATAGGGAATATTAAAAGTCTAATGAAAGAGGAAGCATAAGTTAGTGAGGGTAGCCTATGTCAAATAAAAAAAAGAAAAAATTAACCCCTGTTCAACAAGAATATCAAGCCTTTCAAGATCAACGAGAGACAAAAAGACCCATATTTAAAAATTGTATGAAAGCATTTCTAACAGGTGGCATCATATGCTTGATTGGACAGGCGATTCAGACCTTTTACATATACTTTTTCGATTTTACAGACCAAACAGCCGGAAATCCAACAGTAGCTACCTTAATTTTCATTTCCATGTTATTTACAGGATTTGGAGTTTACGACAGAATTGCACAATTTGGAGGAGCCGGTTCCGCCGTTCCTGTTACAGGGTTTGGAAATGCTGTTATCTCCGCAGCGATTGAACATCGTACAGAGGGTTTTGTACTAGGTGTTGGTGGTAATATGTTTAAACTGGCAGGTTCTGTTATTCTTTTTGGCGTTTTTTCAGCCTTTGTGATCGCCACCATTAAAACCATTTTAATCACGTGGGGGGGACTGTAATGCTGACAGGTCATCGAACATGGATATTCGATAAAAAACCTGTGATTATTTCAACAGGAACAGTTGTCGGACCATTTGAAGGGAAAGGTAACCTTGCGCGGGATTTCGACCTGATTCATGGGGAGATTTGGCTAAATCAAGATTCATTTGAAAAGGCACATCAAATTATGCTAGAGGAAGCTTGTCAAAAGGCAATGGAAAAAGCGAATCTGCAAAAGGATCAGATACAGTTTTTCCTTGGCGGCGATTTAATCAACCAAATCACGCCTACAAGCTTTGCAACCAGAACATTAGGTAGCCCTTATCTTGGTTTATTTGGGGCTTGCTCAACTTCAATGGAAGGGTTAGCCCTTTCCGCCTTTTTAGTGAATTATAATGGTGCAAAATATATTTTAACAGGTGCATCTAGTCATAATGCAGCAGTAGAAAAGCAATTTCGCTATCCAACTGAGTATGGTGGCCAAAAACCTCCAACTGCTCAATGGACGGTAACTGGTGCAGGTGTGGCCTTAGTTAGTCCAACGGGCAAAGGCCCACAAGTAACATCAGCCACCATTGGCAGAATTGTAGATATGGGACTGACTGATCCATTTAATATGGGTGGCGCAATGGCTCCGGCAGCTGTTGATACAATTGAGGCTCATTTAAAAGAACGAAACGTCGATCCCTCTTATTATGATTTGATTGTAACAGGGGATCTTGGTCATATCGGTCGAGAGGTATCCCTGGATTTATTCAAAAAACATGGTACTCCAATTAAGGAAGAAAATTATCAGGATTGTGGTCTACTCATTTATCGAGAGGGGCAGCCTGTCCTTGCGGGTGCTAGTGGTGCAGGGTGTTCTGCTTCAGTCGTTTACGGACATATTTTAAATCGTATGAAAAAAGGGGAACTAAATCGGGTCCTGGTCGTTGCCACGGGTGCACTGCTTTCTCCCCTGTCGTTTCAGCAAAAAGAATCGATTCCCTGTATTGCACATGCAGTATCAATCGAAAATGGAGGTGAAGAGCAGGCATGATTTTCTTTTGGGCTTTTGTCATAGGTGGGCTCATTTGTGTGATTGGGCAAATCATGTTTGATGTATTTAAACTCACACCTGCTCATACATTATGTACATTTGTAGTACTTGGAGCACTGTTGGACGCATTCGGTTTATACGAACCGTTCATCGACTTTGCAGGTGCCGGAGCAACTGTTCCAATTACTAGTTTCGGCAATTCCCTTGTACATGGTGCAATGGCAGAGGCAGAATTACATGGGTTGGTCGGTGTGGTAACCGGAATGTTTGAAGTCACAAGTGCTGGTATATCAGCTGCGATTATTTTCGGGATGATTGGTGCATTATTTTTTAAACCAAAAGGATAAGGAGAATGTAAGGTGACAGTCGGCTCCCAAGTGAAACAATGTCTTTCCAGTATAAAAAGTATTGAAGCAAGCTTATCAAGCTTGGCATTACGCACGCAGGATACGAAAGCGAAGCAAACCTTTCATGAAACCATGATGATCATGGATGAAATAAAAAATGATTTAAAGCAGCGAGTCAGTGAAATAGAGCGGGAGGAATATCAGTATAAAGGATTTTAAATCAATTGTAAGGAGTTAATCACATGCCAGATTGGTTAGGTATAGCCGTACGATCAATTGTATTACTATTTGTATTATTTTTATTAACCAAATGGTTAGGGAAGAAACAAATTTCCCAGCTATCCTTTTTCGAATATATTAATGGAATTACAATAGGTAGTATTGCGGCAGAGGTCGCTACAGGCTTGGATAAAAAAATGGCTCATGGATTAATAGGTATGGGGATCTGGTTTGCTGTTCCATTTATCGTGGGTATCCTTTCATTAAAAAGTAAAACGGTAGGGGATTTTGCAGAAGGAAAAGGAACCGTCTTTATTCAGGACGGAAAAGTAATGGAGGATAACTTAAAAAAAGAAAAATATACGATTGATGAATTATTAGCAAAACTACGAGATAAAAATGTATTTCAGGTAGCAGATGTTGAGTTCGCAGTATTAGAGACAACAGGAACCTTAAGTGTTTTATTAAAAAAGGAGAATCAACCAATCACCGCGAAAGTACTCAATATGGCTGTAGCACCGATTAAAGAATCACAAACGGTTATTATGGACGGAGAAATTATGCATGAACCATTGTCATCATCAGGAAATAGTCTAAATTGGCTAGAAACGGAACTCGATAAAATAGGCGTCAGTATTGAAAATGTGTTCATCGGACAAGTGGATACATATGGACAGCTAACAGTCGATTTATTTGATGATAAGATTAAGGTCCCTTCTCCACAGGAAAAACCATTACTTCATGCCACAATAAAAAAATGTCAGGCGGACTTAGAATTATTTGCCCTGCAGACAAATTCCCAATCCGCAAAGGAAATGTACGCAAAGAACAGTGAAAAACTACAGGATGCATTAAATAAACTCACTCCGTTTTTAAAAAACTAAGGAACCAAGTCCTAGAAAAGAGGATTTGGTTTTTTTCACTTCATAAAATTTTCAAAGATTGGAGACTCTAACAATGTTTACATCCTAATTTTAACAATTCGTAATTAAACATCGGGGGTTACCAAATGGATAAGTATTTATGGCCTGTTGTAGTAGGTACTTTACTGGGATTTGTTGCGCGCTTTATCTTAATGCGCACTGATTTTAGACAATACCCTACATACCCAACAGGAAGAATCATTCATCTCGCGTTCGGTTTTATAGCTGCTTTTATTGGGGCTGTGGCTGTTCCTTCGGTTTTAGAGTCAGATTGGGCGGCTGTCACCTTCTTGGGACTTGCGGCAACACAATTTCGCGAGGTACGGAAGATGGAAAGGGAAACACTTGAAAAAATCGATAATATGGAATTAGTCAAAAGAGGCGAAGCATTTATTGAGGGGATGGCTCAAGCGTTTGAAGGTAGGAATTACATTGTCATGTTTGCAGCCATTGTTGCCACATTAGTTGCCATCTATAAAATTTGGTTGGGAATAATCGTCGGACTTATCCTCGTTTTTATTGTGAGGGGAAGAATGAAGGGGAAATTGTTAGTACAAATGGCTGAGATTTCAGAAGGTGAAATTCGATTTGAAGGTCCAAATCTTTATGTTAGTGATATTCATATTAAAAATGTTGGTCTAGAAGAAAGTCGAAAGACCATTCAAGAAAAAGCAGTAGGAGCCATCATTACACCCCAAAATGAAAATAGTATTGTAACTCTTTCACATCTAGGGCAAAGACAGGCAATGTTACATCATATTGCAAATGTCCTTGGTTCCTACCTTGACTCGGGTGAGCCTGATTTTATTCCACTTTCAAAAAGGGATATGGTAGATGGTCGAATTGCCTTATTTTTTTTACCAAGGGAAAAGGACTTCGCTCAAATAAAAGAAGTGCTAAAACATGTACCCGTTCTAGATAGTGCCATTCGTTTACCGCGCCAATCAGATAAAGGAAAGCAATAAAAAAGAGTTTAGGAGAAGAAAAAATGGAACAACCAACTAAAATTATCGCAATCATTACCATTAAACCCGAAAATGTACAAGCCGGTGGTGCACCCGTTTTTGTAGCAAAAGATGCGGCAGAACTTCAAAAAACAAGTTCAACCTTGGAAAAAACGCTAGATGCGTCGGCGCATGAAATTGACCAAAATACCATGATCATCGTTGCCCATTAAACGCAGGCAGGGAAAGGCACCGAATTTTATAAAATTGGAGGCGGTTCATGATGGGGAATAATATAAGGTCATCGGTAGGAAAACCAATCCCGAGAATTGATACAGTGGAAAAAGCAGCAGGGGTTGTCCAATATACTGGTGATTTTACAATGCCCAGTATGTTACATGCCAGATTAGTCACAAGCCAATACGCACACGCCATAATTAAGTCAATTGATAGTACGGAAGCGTGGAAAATACAAGGTGTCCGCGCCATCATTACGGGTGAAATATTTCCCTACCATATTGGCCCAATTTTAGCTGATCGACCCCCATTGGCATTTGAAAAAGTGAGATATTATGGTGAACCTATTGCGATTGTTGTTGCCGACCACGAACATCAAGCAAAAAAGGCTGCATCATTGGTCAAAGTGGAATATGAACAATTGCCTGTCGTCAATACAGTTAGAGATGCTTTTCAAAACAAGACTACTTTGGTTCATGAACATGCAGGACAATATAAAAAATTAATCAGCAATGTGTATCCAGTCTCAGGTACGAATATTGCTAGTCATATTAAAATTCGCAAAGGTGATTTTATTTCAGCCTGGGAACAATGTGCGGAAACGATAAAAGCTACATACTCATTTAATCTATCAGATCATGCTGCCTTAGAAACACGCTGTACAAGAGTGGAAATTAACCCGGTGGGTAAAGTGATTGTTCATTCTACAACTCAAGCGCCCTATACAATCAAGAAAGTTTTGAATCAATTTTTTAACATAGAAGTAGGAAATGTCATAGTTCATGCTCCGATGGTTGGCGGGGCATTTGGTGGGAAAGGTACAGTACAATTGGAACCCCTTGCATACTTAGCTTCGAAGGCTGTCGGCGGTAAAATGGTGAAATTGGATTTTGAACGTGAAGAGGATTTGATTACGGCTCCCTGTCATATCGGCATCGAAGCAACTATTGGACTAGGTGTTGATAAACAAGGAAAGATTTTAGCGGGACAATATACGTTTTTGATAGATTCAGGTGCCTATTCAGACCAAGCTGCAGGTGTAACGCGTGCAGCTGCACTTGATTGTACCGGCCCTTATCATGTTCCGAACGTATGGTGTGATTCGTATTGTATGTATACGAATCATCCATTTGCCACGTCTTTCCGAGGATATGGCCATCCGGAGCTTACTTTTGCAGTTGAACGTACGATGGACCAACTGGCTAAGAAGTTAAATATGGACCCAACCGAACTCCGAATGATCAATGCAATAAAACCGGGTGATACCTCGCCAACACAGGCTGTTATTACAGCGAATAATATTGGGGATGCGAAAAAATGCCTTGATCGAGCAAAGGAATTAATAAAATGGAATGAAAAACCTGAAGAGGCCGGAGGGAACAAAGTAATTTCTAAGGGAATCAGTTTGTATTGGAAAACGTCAACAACAGCAACGAATGCCCAATCGGGGGCAATTCTAACATTTGAACCAGATGGCAGTGTGAATTTGAATTGTGCGGCCATTGAATTAGGACAAGGCACGAAAACAACTCTTGCACAAATCCTTGCCGAAAAGCTACAGATAGATATCAATAAAATTCATGTGACGATGGAAGTCAATACACAATATGACCCACACCAATGGAGGACTGTTGCGAGTAGCACAACATTCTTGGCGGGGCGGGCGGTTATGGCTGCGGCGGATGATGCCATTTCCCAAATGAAAAAAACAGCATCCATTGCCCTTCAATGTTCGGTCGAGGATTTAGAAGTTGGCGGCGGTCGTGTCTATTTAAAGCCTAACCCCGAGTATGGGGTCAAAATAGAGGATTTAGCCATTGGTTATAAATTTCCTAACGGTCATTCTGTTGAAGGACAAATTGTTGGACACGGAAAATATATTCAAAGACATCTAACGCCGATGGATAAAGAAACCGGCTTTGGAAAACCTGGACCTTGGTGGTCTGTTGGTGTGCAGGCGGTTGAGGTTGAATGGGATAAAAGAGATTATACGTACAAAGTTTTAAGAGCAGTCACTGTTTTGGATGGCGGGACGATTATTAATCCAGCAATGGCTACCCAACAAATGAGAGGTGGCATGTATTTAGGTTTAAGCTTTGCCAGCAGTGAAACCTTTATTTTTAATGAGGAGGGTATAGTTCAGAATCCTCAATTACGAACCTATCAAATGTTGAGGTTTGGTGAACAACCGACAGAATACCTTGTTGATTTTATCGAATCCCCTGCTGCAGATGGTCCATATGGTGCACGCGGAATTGGAGAATATGGCGTAATCGGTGTCCCATCTGCACTTGCAAATGCTCTTTCGAATGCGGCAAAAGTGGAGTTAAACCATTTACCACTCACCCCCGAGTTCATTTGGAAGTCAAAAAGGGAGGGTTCGCTGTGATTCCATTTGATTTTGAATACTATAAACCATCAACGATCACTGAAGCTGTTCAAACCTATCAATCGGTTTCCGAACGAGGTCAAAAGGTAATGTTTATCAGTGGGGGTACCGAATTTATCACGTTTGCTCGGTTAAACAAAATCACGACCGATGCCATTATTGATCTTAAAGGAATTCCTGAATGTTTTGTTTTGGAAATGCAGGGGAATGAATTAGTCATTGGTGCTGCAGTTCCACTGAATAAAATAGCGGAGTCAAGATTATTTCCACTTTTAGGTGAGACAGTCAAGCATGTTGCCGACCATACATCAAGAAACAAAATCACAATCGGAGGCAATCTTTTCAGCCAACTAAAGTATCGGGAAGGGCTATTACCGCTTCTTTTATCGGAGACAAGAGTAAAAATCGTGGGTAAGGAAGGAGAAGAAGTTCTTCCTTTGGAAGAAATATTCAGCCATGAAATGGGCTTAAAGAATGACCAATTTCTTGTACAAATTATGATTGATAAAGAGTATCTTGATTATCCTTTCATAAGTCTTAAAAAAACAAGGTTATCTAAAATAGGGTATCCGATTGCTTCCGTCTCGGCGCTTAAAAAAGATAATCAGATAAGAGCGGCTATTAGTGGTGTTTGTGAATATCCATTTCGATCATCTGAATTAGAGACTGTCTTAAATGATGATAATTTATCTATCGATAGTCGAATTACGGAGGCAATGAAGAAACTTCCTTCAGGTATTGTAAATGATTTCGAAGGGTCAGCAGAATATCGGCAATTTGTTTTAAGAAATATGCTGGAGGATGTTATCGAAGCCTTGAAGGAGGGAAATGCATGATCTCGAATGGTCCTTCCAAAACTGTCGTAAGTCTCCATGTGAATGGGGAAACGAAGGAAGTCATGATACGCTCTGCCGACACATTACTACATACAAT
>NZ_JBALOX010000053.1:0-11282 GCF_036965165.1 Bacillus sp. JJ1521
AATAATCTTTATTTGATTTTATTATATAATCTCGGTCACCTTTTGGCGACATAAAAAATAAGAAAAAGCGAGCATTTTTAGCTCGCTTTCTTTTGTTCCTTTTTATAAATATCAATACCCGCTTCACTTAACATCCATTCGATATGGACACCATATCCGCTTGTCGGGTCATTTACGAATACATGGGTAACTGCTCCAATTAATTTACCGTCTTGGATAATCGGACTACCGCTCATCCCTTGAACGATACCGCCAGTTTTATCTAAAAGGCGTTTATCCGTTATTTTAACGACCATTCCTTTTGTTGCAGGAATTTTTTGAGGAACAGCGCTCACAATTTCAATGTCAAATTCCTCAACCTTATCATCCTCAACTACGGTTAAAATTTTTGCAGGTCCTGGCTTTACTTGGTGTGAAAGTGCAATTGGGAGCGGCTGATCCATTATGCCGTTATTCACTTGTTTGTTTAGCTCACCAAAAATGCCAAATGGACTATTACGTTTTATGTTCCCGATAATTTCCTTATCCGCTGAAAAACGTGCAAGCTTTTCACCAGGGTCACCATTGCTTCCTTTTTCAATGGAGGTAACTGTTGATCTTACAATTTGCCCATCAGATACAACGATTGGCTCTTTCGTATCCATGTCAGAGATAACATGTCCTAGTGCTCCGTATTTCTTTGTTTCAGGATGGTAGAAGGTCATCGTCCCTATACCAGCAGCTGAATCACGGATATACAGTCCAATTCGATATGCCTCATCGTTCTTATCCTTTAATGGCATTAGCTTCGCCTTAATATCCTCGTTGTCTCGGACAATTACTAGGTTTAACGCTTCCCCTGTTTTACCGGATTCTTGTACAAATGGTCCAACATCACTCATTTTTTCAATCTTTTTACCGTTAATTTCTTTAATAATGTCGCCCACCTGAACTCCAGCAATTTCACCAGGGGACTGTTTTCCATCTTCCGTATCAATTTGGTGATGACCAACAACTAATACACCAAGCGTATTTAGTTTCACCCCAATTGATTGACCACCAGGTATCACTTTAAAGTCAGATAAAACATTAACATTCACCTTTTTAACTGGAACACCAGCTAATTCAACCATCATCTCACCTTCACCGCTTTGATTAGCAGCAACCTGGATCTGTTGATCACGTGTAGCCGATGAAAAGGCAAAAGTGGAATCCTGAACAGTTGTCGTGACTGGTAATGAGGATTGAACTGTGAAATCTTGTCCTTCAAATAAAGTAAGGTGTTTAGGAATTTCTATATATTCTTTTAGCGGCTTGAAAAACCCTAAAGCCATCAATGAAACAAGGAGAAATGTACCGATTATATATCTAATTTTATCTGTTTTCATTTACTTTTCACTCTCCTCGCTCCTATCCCACGCCATAGTTGAATCAAATCTGCCGTTGAGATTTGAAACCCCACTATCAAAAGTTATGGCTACATTCTTTAATTTGACCTTCCAGGGCAACATTTATAACCACTAAGAGATTAAAAAAGCTACCCAATTTGGATAGCATTACAAATAAAAATCGCTCTTAACTTTGTATAAAGCTAATCATCACATACGTCTTTCGTTTGAGCTTCAGTGATTTACCATTTGTCGTGCAAATTTGCTTTCTTTTGCTAGGCTTAATAATTCTTTTGCATGCTCTTTTGTCAAATCCGTGATTTCTACTCCGGAAATCATGCGGCTAATTTCCTTAATTTTTTCAGTTTCATCAAGTGGGGTAACCGATGTGGTCGTTCTTCCTTGAACCGTTTCCTTCGCAATAAACAAATGAGTATCGGCCATTGCCGCAACCTGCGGAAGGTGAGAAATACATAGAACCTGAGAGCCTACAGATACCCCATAAATTTTTTCTGCAATTGCTTGAGCAACACGGCCACTTACACCTGTATCTACTTCATCAAAAATAATGGAGGTAACACCTTGATGTTTTGAAAAAATACTCTTTATTGCTAACATAATCCTCGATAATTCTCCACCTGAGGCAATTTTTGCTAAAGGCTTAAGTGGCTCACCGGGATTCGTTGAAATATAAAATTCAATATCATCTTTCCCATTTGGAGTGAATTTAATAGGCGAATCCTCAAAAAAATTAATATCAAATTTCGCTTTTTCCATATAGAGGTCTTTTAATTCCTTGGTTATCTTATCAATGAGCTCTTTTGCAAGCCTTTTTCGAAGTTGTGAAACATTTTCTGACTCAAGCTTTACATCCTCTAGAATGGACTCAAGCTCTTCCTTAAGCTTACCTATATGCTGCTCCCGATTTTGGATTGTGTCGATTTCATCTTCAATTTTCGCTGCATATTCGAGAATTTCCTCAACGGATCGGCCATATTTCCGCTTTAATTGTGAAATTTCATTCAAACGACCTTCAATAAAATCGAGTCTTGCTGGATCAAACTCTAATACGTCAAGCTGATCGCGTATTTTATAAGAAATTTCCTCTAATAAATAAAAGCTATTTGAGATGGTCTCATGGATATTCTTTAATTCTTTATCAATTTCCATTACATCTTCGGCATGATTCATAGCTAGTCCAACCCAATCTAGACCTTTTTGGTCTCCATAAAGAGCGTTATAGCTATTTTGAAGGGCTTTGAAGATTTTTTCGTAATTAGAAATTTTGTTTCTTTCTTCTGTTAATTCTACATCCTCATTAGGCTGTAGTTCGGCTTTTCCAATTTCATTTAATTGAAATTGGACTAAATCAAGACGATGAGCCATCTCTTGTTCATTTTCATTAAAGCTTTTTAAACGTTGCTTCACATGTAAAAAGTTCTTATAAACCGCTTGATATTCCTGTAGGGCTTGGTTTATTAATTTTCCACCATATTGGTCAAGCATATAAATATGCTGCTCCTGATTCATCAAATCCTGATGCTCATGCTGACCATGAATATCGATTAATGTTCTCCCAAATTCACGAAGTATGGAGATGGTGACGAGTTTTCCGTTAATTCTACAAACACTTTTTCCCGATTTCGAAATATCCCTTCGTAAAACAACCATTCCTTCGCTAATTTCTATACCAAACTCTTCAGCTTTTGCGTAACATGGGTGATTGTCATCTTCGATTAAAAATAGACCCTCTATTTCTGCACGTTCTTCTCCATATCTGACAAATTCTACAGAACCTCTGCCACCCACCAATAAATGAACAGCATCAATAATGATGGATTTTCCCGCTCCCGTTTCACCAGTCAGGACAGTTAAACCTTTTTCCAATGAAATTGAAAGGGATTCAATAATGGCGAAATTCTTAATTGATAATTCTGCTAACAATTCCTACACCTCCTTATTCCACTCTCCAACGTTACAGCATTTCTAGGAAACGATTTGAGACTGTTCCTGTTTGCTCTGGAGTTTCGCAAATAATTAAAATGGTGTCATCGCCACTTATTGTTCCTAAAATTTCTTCCCAATCTAAATGATCGATTAAGGCTGCAATTGCATTTGCATTCCCCGGAAGAGTTTTCATCACAAGCATATGCCCTGCTGAATCAATTTTTACAAAAGCATCCATCAATGAGCGTTTAAGCTTTTGAAGCGGATTGAAACGTTGGTCTGCTGGTAGACTGTATTTATAACGCCCATCAATCATTGGCACCTTGACTAGATGAAGCTCTTTAATATCACGGGATACAGTCGCTTGGGTAATGTTGTACCCTTCACTTTTTAAAATATCAACAATTTCATCCTGTGTTTCTATATCATTGCTCGTAATGATTTCACGTATTTTAATATGTCTTTGGCCCTTATTCATCATAAATTCCTCGCTCTCACTTTATCAAATACGCCTTGGTGTATTTGCGCCCGATTTTTAGACCCACACGATGTGGATCATGAAGAAGTTGCCACAGGACGTGGCGTCCTTTGTCTTCGATCTTACTGCTTCGAAAACTACTTTTGAAAAATCGTGGCATCCGCCGGAGGCTATAACTTCAATCAGCGGTGACATCCGTGATTAAAGTTACTGTGTTATTACCTCCTATGTTAGCCGATTGTGACAAAATTGTACATTTTTTTTAGTGGTTTTAAGGTTAACAGTATGGATGAGGTATTAATTTTTCCCAAGAAGAAAGAGGACAGCATAGAAGCTATCCCCTTTTCATTATTCTTTCTTTAAGTTGACGTGGGCGCTTTCGACAACCTCATGTTCGGAAACAGGTAATTTGTTTTCACCAGTTTCAGCTTGTCCATTCCAGCGTAAATGAAGTAAAAATTCGATATTTCCTTCTCCTCCGGTGATGGGCGAGTATGATAAATTGATACAGTCATACCCTTCCTTTAAGGAAAATTCAATAATATGTGTCAGCACAGCCTCATGAGTTTTCGGGTCACGAACAATTCCCTTCTTACCAACCTGCTCTTTTCCAGCTTCAAATTGTGGTTTTACAAGCGCGACAACATCACTGTTTGAAACAAGAAGTGTTTTTAAAACGGGTAAAATCAAGCGCAATGAGATAAATGAGACATCAATTGTAGCAAACTCCGGTAATCCACTTTGGAGGTCAGCAGGAGTCACATACCTAAAATTAGTCCTTTCCATAACAACCACGCGTTCATCGTTTCGTAGCTTCCATGCAAGTTGATTATACCCTACATCAAGAGCATATGATTTCTTGACGCCGTTTTGGAGGGCACAATCCGTAAAGCCTCCAGTTGAGGAGCCAACATCAATCATAATTTTATCTTTTATATTTAGATCAAAGTCTTTTATCGCTTTCTCAAGCTTCAGGCCACCCCTACTAACATAGGGAATGACATTTCCCTTCACAGTAAGTGGGATATCAATTTCCACTTTCTCTCCTGGTTTATCAAGTCGCTCCTCATTTGTAAATACGAGACCAGCCATGATTGAACGCTTCGCTTTTTCTCTCGTTTCAATTAAGCCACGTTCAACTAATAAAACATCGAGTCTTTCTTTTTTTGTACCCATGACTACACTCTTTTCTTCTTAGGTACGAGCTTATGAATACGTTCAACCACGTTCTCTGTTGTCATTCCAATTTCATGAAGGAGTTCATTGACGCTTCCATGTTCAATAAATTGGTCAGGAATTCCCATCCGATCGATTTTGGCATTTTGATAATCATGATCATGTGCGAATTCAAGGACAGCACTTCCAAACCCTCCCATTAACACGGATTCCTCTATTGTTAATACAGGAAGATTTGAGCCTAGAACTTGATGCATCATATCATTATCGAGTGGTTTAATAAAGCGTGCATTTACAACTCTTACTGAAATATCTTCTTTTTCAAGTAGTTCAGCTGCTTCAAGTGCCATTGGAATCGTTGTGCCAAACGTTAAAATAACAGCATCTGTGCCGGGTTTCACAATCTCCCATGAACCAATTGGAATAAGCTTAAGCTCTTCATCCATTTCGACCCCAAAGCCATTCCCTCTTGCATATCTCAAGGCGATCGGTCCGTCATCGTAATGTATTGCCGTATTCACCATATGTTGACCTTCATTCTCATCCTTAGGCATCATGATGGTCATATTAGGGATATGTCTTAAAAAAGGAATATCGAACACCCCTTGATGTGTTTCTCCATCCGCTCCTACTAAGCCAGAACGATCGATTCCGATGAATACATTTAGATTTTGACGAGCCACATCGTGTACCACCTGGTCGTATGCTCGTTGTAAAAACGTCGAATAAATAGCAAGAAACGGCTTCAAACCTTGCGTTGCAAGCCCAGCAGCCATCGTAGTTGCATGTTGTTCCGCAATTCCCACATCATACATGCGCTCTGGGAACTCCTTCGCAAACTTTTCGAGCTTTGAACCTACAGGCATTGCAGGTGTTATCGCGACAATTCGCTTATCTTTTTTTGCTATTTTCCGTACGGTCTCACTAATGACAGCACTCCATGCTGGAGGTGCATTTTCCGGTTTAACGAAATCACCTGTTTCAATTTTATATGGACCTGTTCCATGCCATGTTCCGACTGTGTCTGTTTCAGCTGGCTTATAGCCTTTTCCTTTTTTCGTGATTACATGAACTAATACTGGTCCCTTCGTTTTCTTAGCATATTCAAGGGTTTCAAATAAATCCTCAAAATTATGCCCATCAATCGGGCCAAGGTACGTAAATCCTAGTTCCTCAAAGAATACTCCTGAAACAAGCAGATATTTAAGGCTATCTTTTACGCGCTCGGCAGTTGCTGCTAGCTTTCCACCTACAGCAGGTATCTTCTTAAGTAATAGCTCAAGCTCGTCTTTTACCCAATTATATTTACCCGCCGTACGTAATCTTGCAAGGACATGGTGAAGAGCACCTACATTTGGCGCGATTGACATTTCATTGTCATTTAAAATGACAATCATGTCTTTCTTTTCATGTCCAATATGATTTAACGCTTCCAATGCCATTCCACCTGTTAAGGCACCGTCACCAATAATGGGAATGACAAAGTTCTTTTCACCTTTAACATCACGCGCAACAGCCATTCCCATAGCAGCGGAAAGGCTCGTTGAGCTATGTCCAGTTTCCCAAACGTCATGCTCACTTTCAATACGCTTCGGAAACCCACATAGTCCTTTATATTGACGCAATGTATCAAATTCGCAGGCGCGTCCCGTCAAAATTTTATGCACATAGGACTGGTGACCAACATCCCAAATAAATTTATCCTTTGGACTGTCAAACTCCTTATGTAAGGCAATTGTTAATTCAACAACCCCAAGGTTAGGGCCAATATGGCCACCCGTCTTTGAGAGTTTCTCTATTAAAAATTGACGGATTTCCTCACTTAATTTATTCAATTCATCTATTGACATATTTTTAAGGAACTTAGGGTCTTTAATACTTAGAAGATCCAAAGGTTTCACTCACTTTCATTTACTATTCAGCTGTCATATACTTTAAAGTTAATATACGCGTTCAAAAGGAGGATAAAAAGGACCACGTCGACAAAACGCCACGTCCTGTGGCATTGTCGACACTAGCACATCCTGTGCGTCGAAAGTTCGAGGCGGCGTAGCTTTGAGTAGCGGAACGTATGTTGTTAATACGTGAGCAACGGAAAAGCAAGCCAACGAAGAAATTCGATGTGTCATTTTTACCGGACTTTTGAACATCCGATTAAGTATATTTAATGATCTCTAGATGCGATTAGATTGCACATATAGTCTAGTATATCATGTTTCATATCAACACTATATAAAAACCGCTTTGCTTCATCTATATGAAAGGTTAATTTTTCCTTTGCACCTTCAAGCGTTAGTAAAGCAGGATATGTATTTTTATGATTACCTGTATCGCTGCCGACCGGTTTCCCAAGAACAACTTCTGTTCCTTCAATATCTAAAATATCATCACGAATTTGAAAGGCTAAGCCTAAATGATGCGCAAATTGGGTGAGCCTATCAAGCTGTTCATTAGTAGCATCTGCAAGAATCGCCCCTGCAATTACACTATATGCTAATAATTTTCCAGTTTTATGGCGATGAATGTATTCCAGTTCTTCTAGATTTAAGACAGCTCCCTCGCCTTCCATATCGGCTACCTGTCCCCCAACCATTCCTTCAGGTCCTGAAGCTTTTGCTAATTCAGTAACGAGCAATAGCTTTTTTTCAGGAGAGATATGGTCTCTCATGGATTCAGTAATGACCTGAAAGCTATAAGTTAAAAGGGCATCTCCTGCTAAAATCGCGATTGCCTCTCCAAATACCTTATGATTGGTAGGCTTTCCCCTTCGAAGATCATCATCATCCATACTCGGAAGGTCATCATGAACAAGCGAATACGTATGTATCATTTCGATTGCACACGCAGTTGGTATGCCGATATTCACATCTTTACCAAAGGATTGAAGCGTACCTAATACCAATAACGGGCGAATCCGTTTCCCACCCGCTTCAAGGGAATAATGCATGGCGTCCTTGATGATTTTCGGAGCTGATAAGTGTGAAACATACTTTGGCAGCTGCTCTTCAATATTTTTCTTTTGTACGTCTAAAAATTGCTCTACCCCAGTTGGTCCCACTATTTATTCTTCCTCCTGAATCGTAAACGGCTCGAGTTCGCCATCTTCACGCAAGATTTGCTCCATTTGCTTTTCGACATGCTGAAGCTTGTCATGACAAAGCTTTGAAAGCAGCATTCCCTCTTGGAAATAAGTGATCGCTTTTTCTAAAGGGACATCTCCTTCTTCAAGACGCTCAACAATTTGTTCGAGCTGCTCCATGGCTTCCTCAAAGGATAATACCTTTTCTTCACTCATTTATTGTCTCTCCTCTACCTCAATTACTTCACAGTCAAGATGACCATCCGTAAGCTTTACTTTAATTCGATTCCCCGATTCAACTTGCTGTACACTTTTCACTAAATGTTCTTCCTGATCATATACGAGGCTATAGCCACGGTCCATAATTTTTAATGGACTAAGTGCTTCAACCTTCGCTACAGTTGATGAAAAAACATATTGCTTTTGTTTTAGAATTTGTGTGAATTCCTTTACAAGCATTTTCGTATGTAGGTCCTGCTTTTGCTTTGCCTGAATAAGCTTCTCACTTGGATGGTTATGCTGCAACCTTAGCTTTAGCTTTTGAAATCCCTCGTGCTTACGAGAGATTTGCAATGCCCCTTCTCTTTCTAAACGTTCTACCAAGCGGTCAAGCTGTTGCTCTTTTTGGTCATAAAGATTTTTCGGAAAACGAAAAGCATAGGATTTTTTCAACGCATCTAATCGATTCGTATCATTTATCAGCTTTTCCTTCATAGCACGTAATAAACGTGTATGTCTCACTAATAAACGTTCGGAAAGCTCGGCTATATGCGGAACAGCCAATTCAGCTGCCGCTGTTGGTGTTGGTGCACGGAGGTCTGCAACAAAATCGGCAATCGTAATATCGGTCTCATGTCCTACCGCCGAAATAATTGGTACCTTCGAATGAAAAATCGCTCGTGCTACGGTTTCCTCATTAAAAGCCCAAAGCTCTTCAATCGATCCACCACCACGTCCGACAATAAGAACATCAATTTTTTCAAATTCATTTGCTTTTTGAATGGCCTTTACGACAGAAGGTCCTGCATTTACGCCTTGGACTAATGCCGGAAAAACAATTACTTTCGCAATTGGATATCTACGTCTAATCGTTATGATTATATCACGGATTGCAGCGCCAGTAGGCGATGTCACAATCCCGATATAATGCGGGATTTTTGGGATTGGTTTTTTATGCGTTTGCGAAAAAAGCCCCTCTGCCTCAAGACGTTTCTTCATTTCCTCATAAGCTAAGTATAAATTCCCAATTCCGTCTGGCTGCATTTCCTTTACATAGAGCTGATAATTACCATTTGATTCAAATACTGTAACCTCACCGCGCAGTAATACCTTCATCCCGTTTTCTGGAGTAAATTTCAACTCACGGTTGTTACCGGCAAACATAACAGCTTGAATTCGTGCTTGTCCGTCCTTAATCGTAAAATACATATGTCCGCGACTATGCGCTTTAAAATTTGAGATTTCGCCCTTCACCCAAACATCCTGAAGATGCGGGTCAGCATCAAATTTACGCTTAATATATTTCGTTAGAGCCGTAACGGTTAAATAGCGATTCTGATACATTCTAACCCATCCCTACTTCCTTGAAAGAAGGGCAGAGTTCTTTGCTGATTGAACTGTATTATGCAGAAGCATTGTAATTGTCATTGGTCCTACTCCACCGGGTACGGGTGTAATATAGCTTGCCTTTTCCTTTGCATCATCAAAGACAACGTCGCCAACAAGCTTTCCAGTAGATTCAAGACGGTTTACACCAACATCGATTACCACTGCACCTTCTTTAATATAGTCCCCTGGAATAAAGTTCGCCCTACCAACTGCAGCAACCAAAATATCCGCTTGAAGGGTCATTTCTTTTAAGTTTTTCGTTCTAGAATGGCAATATGTAACAGTAGCATTTTCTTTAAGGAAGAGTTGACCAACCGGCTTTCCGACAATATTGCTTCTTCCAACAACAACTACATGCTTACCATCAATTGAAATCTGTTTTGATTTCACCATTTCAATAATTCCAAATGGAGTACATGGAAGGAAGGCATCTTGTCCAATCATCATTCTTCCAATATTTATCGGATGGAAGCCATCCACATCTTTTTCAGGTGAGATTCTTTCGATAACAGCTGTTTCATTAATTGTTTTTGGCAATGGTAATTGAACCAGAATTCCATGGATGGAAGGATCTTGATTTAGACGATCAATTTCTCCCAGTAAAAATTCTTCTGTGAGGGTTTCCGGATATTCTAGCATTAAGGAATGGATGCCGGTTTCCTTACACGCTTTATCCTTTCCCTTAACATATGATCTTGAAGCTGGGTCATTTCCAACCAATAGCACAGCTAAACCAGGAACGATTCCTTCCTGTGATAATTTCTGTACTTCGACTGCAAGTTCATTGCGTTTTGTTTGCGCTAATTCTTTCCCACTTATTATCTCTGCTGTCATTTCTCAACTCTCCCTTTTATCTATTGAAAAATTTTTTCTTCTATTTTTAAAAAAGGTGGTCTTATTTCACTAAAGTCTCTTTTATTTTCGATAGAATTGCATTGATGAAACGACTAGAGCTATCATCTCCAAATTCTTTTGCAAGTTCAATTGCCTCATCAATACTTACCTTTACAGGGATTTCTTCCACGTATTTCATTTCATAAACTGCGATTCGTAAAATCGAGCGGTCTACATTTGCAAGTCTTTCTAGATTCCATTTTTCTAGGTGTTCTCGTAGTAAGGCGTCAATTTCTTCTTGATATTGGACAACTCCATGAACGAGTTGCTCCAAGAAAGGATCTGAAGACTTTTCTTCAAGTACACTTTCAATCGCTTCTTTTGGGTCACTTTCGCTTACATCAACTTGAAATAACGATTGCAAAGCTTTTTGTCGTGCTGTACGTCTTTTCATACTATTTCTCCTTTATGTATAATCCCACTAACAATAACATTGTAATAACATGATAATATCATAAAATAATATCAAAATAAAAACCAACCCGAATATGGAGGTCGAAAAATAAAGAAGTCTGGTAGCACTTGCCACCAGACAATTTTATCAAATACGCCTCGGCGTATTTGCGCCCAGATATTTTAGGCCCACACGATGTGGGTCACAAAGACGAAGACATCAGGCCGTGGCGTTTTTAGTCTTTGATCTTAAGCTCGAAAAACTACCTTTTAAAATCTGTGGCATCCGCCGGAGGCTGAAATTAATTCAGTCGGAGTATAGACTCCGACTGAATTAATT